>CAZMRZ010000013.1:0-20839 GCA_964568835.1 uncultured Woeseiaceae bacterium
TTCGTCGCCGACCAGCGAGATTCCGGGCCAGCCAAACTCCCCGACAATGCGTTCTGGTTTTTGAGCGTTTTGTTCATGAACCTCAGCCATTCGAGCGTTGTACCGGTCAAACAATTCTCCAGTGGAGACCAATTCAGTACGAACACGCTTGTCTCGCTCCACCATGGCCAACAAAAAGGCCGCTGGATTTGCACCCAGCGGCCTCTATTTTTGTCGCGCGTAAGACGCGTTTATGCCCGTTTGGGTGCTCCTACTTACAGAAGCGGCACCATCAACAACGCAACGATGTTGATGATCTTGATCAACGGGTTGATCGCCGGGCCAGCTGTATCTTTGTACGGATCGCCTACAGTATCGCCCGTGATAGCGGCTTTGTGGGCATCTGAGCCCTTGCCACCACAGTTGCCGTCTTCGATGTACTTCTTGGCGTTATCCCATGCACCGCCACCGGCAGTCATTGAGATAGCCAGGAACAGACCGGTGATGATCGTGCCGAGCAGCAAGCCGCCCAATGCTTTCGGCCCAAGCAGCAGGCCAACGATCAAAGGAACGAGGATCGGCAGCAATGAAGGAACAATCATTTCCTTGATCGCCGCTTTGGTCAGCAGATCAACTGCACGGCTGTAGTCGGGCTTGCCGGTACCTTCCATGATGCCGGGGATTTCTTTGAACTGGCGACGGACCTCGGTCACAACCGAAGCCGCAGCACGGCCAACAGCCTCCATCGCCATTGCGCCGAACAGGAACGGCACCATACCGCCGATGAACAGGCCGATGATGACCATGTGATCGTCGAGGTGGAACACAGCTTCAATGTTGGCTGCCTCCAGTGCATTGGTGTAGTCAGCGAACAGAACCAAAGCCGCAAGAGCTGCAGAACCGATCGCGTAGCCCTTGGTGACTGCCTTTGTCGTGTTACCGACAGCGTCGAGCTGGTCCGTAATCTTACGAACTTCTGGTGGCAATTCAGCCATCTCGGCTATACCGCCGGCGTTGTCGGTGATCGGACCAAAAGCGTCCAGAGCAACGATGACACCCGTCATTGACAACATGCTCGTTGCCGCGATGGCAATGTTGTACAGACCGCCAAACTCGCTACCTTCCGGTGCAAGAGCAAAAGCGCCCCAGATGCTGGCACAAACGGCCAATACCGGCAGCGCCGTCGCTTTCATTGAAATACCCAGACCTGCAATGATGTTGGTCGCATCACCGGTCAACGAAGCGTTGGCGATCGTCTTAACGGGTGCATACTCAGTGCTTGTGTAGTACTCGGTGATAACAACCAGAGCTGCCGTCAGGGCAAGGCCGATCAGAGTTGAATAGTAGATGCTCTTCCAGTCGCCGCTGCCGCCCATCATCATTTCGGTGATGAAGTAGAACATGATAGCCGCCAGAACCGCTGCAACGATCATGCCCTTGTAGAGGGCGCCCATGACCTTGCCGCCGTCCGATGTCTTAACAAAGAACGTACCGATGATCGAAGCGACGATTGAAACCGCACCAAGAACCAGCGGATAGACGATTGCTTCGCCGCCATAGGTCGCGGCAACCAGACCGCCGAGCAACATGGTTGCGATGATCGTGACCGCGTAGGTCTCGAACAGGTCAGCGGCCATACCGGCACAGTCACCCACGTTGTCGCCAACGTTATCGGCGATGACGCCAGGGTTACGGGGATCGTCTTCCGGAATACCGGCTTCAACCTTACCCACGAGGTCGGCGCCAACGTCGGCGCCCTTGGTGAAAATACCGCCGCCCAGTCGAGCGAAGATCGAGATCAAGGAGCCACCGAAGGCCAGGCCAATGAGTGCGTGAATTGCGTCATCAGTTGAGTAACCCATGTTCAGCAGAACCATGTAGTAACCGGCAACACCGAGAAGACCGAGGCCAACCACGAGCATGCCCGTGATGGCACCGCCGCGGAAAGCGACATTCAGTGCGGGGTTAACACCTTTGGTTGCCGCTTGGGCTGTGCGCACATTGGCACGCACTGATACGAACATACCGATGTAGCCTGCGAGTGCCGACAGCATGGCGCCGATAGCAAAGCCAATTGCTGTAGGCCACTTGAGCGCGAAGGCCAGAGCTAAAAACAGAACAACGCCGACACCACCGATGGTTGCGTACTGACGATTCATGTAGGCGTTTGCGCCTTCCTGAATGGCCTGTTGAATTTCCTGCATCCGGGCATTGCCGGTCGGTTGTTTAATGATCCACTGTGTCGAAATAATTCCGTACAGTACCGCCAGCGCGCCAGCGCCGATCGAGAGCCAAAGGGCCATCTCGTTAGTCATCAGATTGTCTCCTGACTTGATTTGTAAGAAATGATGTAGCGAAGAACCAAACGCCGCCGCCATTGCCGGCAATTGACCGGCGTAAAGGCATCGTTCGGGAAAATTCTAAGTTTTTGTTTTTTCTGTGCTTATGGCTGTTTTCGACCCCAAAATAATGCGATTACAGTCCACAAGCGCCGCGCATCATACCACAAATTTCGTCCTAATCAGCGGCTTGACGGCCTTGTTTTTGAGCTTCGCGACCTTCGGTAAACCGTTGATATATGGGGGATAATTCTCACCCTTGATCAGCGGTTCCAAATACCGGCGAGCTGCCTCGGTGATGCCGAATCCGTCTTTGGTGATGTAACGTCGCGGCAGCATTTTTTCCTTGTTGGCGATTCGGCCCAAAGGCGCCGATTCGATCTTCCAGCGATACGGCTTTTCGGAGACACGCTTGATGACGGGCATGACGGCAGTCTTGCCTTGCAACGCGTATTGCACGGCGGCTTTGCCAACGGCATAGGCCTGTTTGACATCGACATCGGAGGCGATGTGACGCGCAGAACGCTGCAGGTAATCGGCAATAGCGTAGTGGTACTTGTAGCCCAGGCTCTCGCGAACCATATTGGCAACGACAGGCGCGACGCCGCCGAGTTGTGCATGACCAAAGGCGTCACGAGTGCCGGCCTCTGCCAGGAACTTGCCATTCGCAAAGGCGGCGCCTTCGCTGACAACAATGACGCAATAGCCGTAGTTGTTGACGCATTCCCGAACGCGTTTTAGAAACTCGCGTTTCTTGAACGGGATCTCGGGGAACAAGATGATATGCGGGGCATCTCCGGGTTTCTTGCCCGCGAGGCCGCCGGCTGCCGCGATCCAACCCGCATGGCGTCCCATCACCTCAAGAACGAAAACCTTGGTTGATGTTTTGGCCATAGACAGCACATCCATTGCCGCTTCCTGCGTTGAGACAGCAACATATTTCGCGACCGAACCAAATCCGGGGCAGTTGTCGGTGACGGGCAGATCATTGTCGACCGTTTTTGGGACACCCAGGCAGGTTACCGGGAAGCCCATGGACTTCGATATCTGCGATACCTTATGCGCGGTATCCATCGAGTCATTGCCGCCGTTGTAGAAGAAGTAGCCGATGTCGTGCGCTTTGAAAATTTCGATCAGCCGTTCGTACTCTGCGCGGTTCTCTTCAATGCCTTTGAGCTTGTAGCGGGCTGAACCAAACGCGCCGCCGGGTGTATACATCAATGCCGCGATAGCCGATGCGCTTTCCTTGTTGGTATCGATCATGTCCTCGGTTAAAGCACCTATGATGCCGTTTCGACCAGCGTAGACATTGGCGATCTTGTTGCTGTGCTTGCGTGCTGTTTCGATGACACCGCAGGCTGATGCGTTGATAACGGCGGTAACACCACCCGACTGGGCGTAAAAGGCATTCCTGGCAGACATGATTGTGAGTTCCCTGTTCGCGTTGTTTTGAGGCGTGAGAGGATAACCCGCATTGACCTCAATGTCCTTTCTCGGTAGCGTACATCGCGCTGATATTGGCGCCGTAATTGAGAGAAAAGACAAATGCGAATCGTACTACTGGGCGCGCCCGGATCTGGCAAGGGCACTCAGGCCAAGAAATTGATGGCGGACGAGAATATTCCGCAGGTTTCCACCGGCGACATGCTGCGCGAGGCCGTTACCAAAGGAACTCGCTTCGGATTGAAAGCAAAGACGCTGATGGATGCCGGTAATCTGGTGCCCGACGACGTGGTGCTGGGCATTATCAGCGAGCGACTTGGCCAACCCGATGCTAAGGATGGATTCATCCTGGACGGATTTCCGCGTACGACACAGCAAGCGCTCGATCTTGAAGAGCTGCTGGACGAACTGGGCACGCCGCTCGATACCGCGGTTTTGATGGATGTCGATTTCGATATCCTGATGAAGCGCCTGACGGGTCGTCGTACCTGTTCGTTGACCGGGAAGCTTCTGAATGTGTACTTCTCGTCCCAGGATGAAATAGACGAGTGCACAAATGCGGGCGGCGAACTGGTGCATCGCGAAGATGACAATGAAGAGACGATCGGTAATCGCTTGGACGTCTATCGCGACAACACGGAACCGCTGATCGACTTTTATCGCGAGCGATCGAAGCTCGTGACTATCGATGCTGAGGGTTCTATCGATGAGGTCTACGGTCGACTAACGACAGCACTATCCCCGTAGGAGCACCCAAACGGGCATAAACGCGTCTTACGCGCGATTCCTGTACGAGCGCGTCCCACGCGCGACATCAACTCATGTTTTTCGCGGCCTCGCGGCCGCCGCTTCGCTTCGCGCGTAAGACGCGCTCCTACAGCAGCTGAAGAAGCTGCTCACCGATTAATTCGCGGCGCCAACCCTGGAAGACGCGCGATTCTTGCGTTCCTGAAGTGATTACCGCTGACAGCTCGCGTTTTGACGCTACCGTCTCGGCGGCGACGTTGAGATCCCTGGCGCAGTCAGCGACCTGAGACTGCATGTCTTTCAGTAAGGCTTTCTGCGCCTCGTCAGGAGGTGAGGGTGGCTGGTAGTCGTTTTCGTCACCCTTTGAAGCGCCGACAAGGTCAATCAACTGCTTGCCAACTCTGTTGAGTAATTTGGGAGGCATGCCCTCGATAGAGGTGAGATGTTTCTCACTGGTCGGCAGTTTGTAGGCGATGTCGAGTAACACGTTGTCTCGAATAATCCATTGCCGCGGTCGATCACGGCGAATCGCTTCTTCTTCCCGCCAAGCCGCAAGACGAACCGCTGCAGCGCGTTTGGTACCGCGGAAATTGCGGGCGCCTTTGAGTCGATCAACAGCCTGATCACCGGAAATCTCATAGAGTCGTTTGTCGAGCAGCAAACTGGAATCCTGGCGAGCCCAGTCGAGGCGACCTTTCTTATCCAGATTCTCCGACAGGATGTCCGCGGCTGGCAACAGGTATTCGACATCTTCTGCGGCGTAGTCGAGGACGGCTTCGGCGAGCGGTCGTCGCGTCCAGTCAGCGCGTGTGTGTGACTTGGCCATGTCGACATCGAAGAGTTCTTTCACCAGCCCGGCGTAACCCATTTGCGCCGGCATGCCTAGCAGTCCTGCAGCCACCTGAGTGTCGAAGATTTCGTGGGGCATCTGGCCGGCGGTCTGATACACAACCTCAATATCCTGCCGCGCGGAATGAACGACCCAACTGCAGGCAAGGAGTTGCGCCCAGAATTCAGATTGACTGTGATCAACCAGCGGATCAACGCAAAAAATAGTGTCTGGCGTTGATATCTGAACGAGACAAAGCTGCGCGAAATAGGTTTTTTCACGCATGAATTCCGTGTCGACGCCGAGTCGGGCGTGTCCGGTGATGTCTTGGCTGATGTTGTCGGGGTGATCGACAAATAGGTAGTCGGGCATTGGTGCAACGCAGTCGATATTCAGAATCTGAGGTTAACATGCGATGATCAGCAGCGTGCTAACTCTATTCAAAACATTTGGCGAGATCATTCTGCTGCGGAAGGGACCTGACGACATTCCGCATTCGACGTTTCTGTTAGTCGTTGTGGCGTTTCTCTGGTTTATGGTCGGGCTGTTCGCTGTCGTCCTGATCGAGACCTACAAGAATTCAAGCCTCCTCATAGACCTGACGTTAGCGATCTCCGGTCTGGCTATCTACGCGGCAGTCGTCAGCGCGTTCGGTCGCCGCGAACGGCTAACTCGGTGCTTTACCGCACTGCTTGGCTGTAGCGTCCTGTTCAGCATCGTCCTTTACAGCGGACGCCTGGTCTTGCCCATGATGGTCACGGAGAATGAATCCGAACTCGCGGTGCAGTTGATCTGGTTGTGGTCCATACCGGTAGAAGGACATATCATTGCACGCACCATTGATCGGCAATGGACGATCGGCTTTTTGATCGCGCTGGCCGTTCTGATCGGACAACTTCAGCTGTACGCAGTCTTCAAGCCGATGCTTGAATCCGCGACCTAGGACAACATGCACATACACATACTTGGTATTTGCGGAACATTTATGGGCGGTGTCGCCGCGCTTGCGCGGTCGGCTGGCCACACAGTCACCGGTTGCGATCGCAATGTGTATCCGCCGATGAGCACGCAGCTGAAAGAGCTCGGAATCGATATTCATGAAGGCGTGGATGCGGAACAGCTCGCGATTGATCCGGACAGCGTTGTCGTTGGCAACGTCATGAGTCGCGGTGTTGAAGTGGTTGAAGCAATGCTCGACAACAACCACCGCTATACATCCGGCCCTCAGTGGCTTGCCGAAAATGTCCTTCACGATCGCCACGTGATTGCTGTGGCCGGAACCCATGGCAAAACGACGACGGCCGCCATGCTGGCGTGGATTCTCGAAGACGCTGGCCTCGAGCCCGGCTTTCTGATCGGTGGCATCCCAACGAACTTCGGCACCTCAGCCCGATTCGGGAAATCGCGTTTCTTTGTGGTCGAGGCCGACGAATACGATACGGCGTTCTTCGACAAGCGCGCCAAGTTCGTTCACTACCGACCCCGAACCGTGATTCTCAATAATCTCGAGTTTGACCACGCCGATATCTACAAAGATATGGACGCCATTTTGTGGCAGTTCCATCAACTCCTGCGAATGGTGCCTGGCGATGGCCATATCATCAGTAACGGCAGCGACACAAACCTGAAGCGATTATTCGAAATGGGTCGCTGGACGCCGGTGCAGACGTTTGGCACCAGTGACGACAACGATTGGATCGGTCGCTTCGGCGATAAAGTTGAACGCCACGTCGGCATGCGAAGTCCATCGGGTGCGGTCGCTGAAACACGCTGGCACATGGGCGGCTATCACAATCTCGACAACGCCATGGCGGCGGTGGCTGCCGCAGTTTCTGTGGGCGTAAGCTTCGATCGCGCGGTCGAAGCTCTGTCTCGATTTCAGGGTGTGAAGCGTCGTATGGAGCGAACAGCGACGGTAGCCAATATCGCCATTTACGATGACTTCGCGCACCACCCGACAGCCATCAAAAAAGCCATCGCATCGATGCGTCGACGCTATCCGGGTCAACGCGTTGTGGTTGCGATCGAGCCGCGCTCGAATACCATGAAGCTCGGCGTTCACAATGACGTGCTGGCGAAATCACTGAGCGAAGCCGATCTCGTCTGGATGTATCGGCCCGAAGGTATGGGTGATGGCTTCGACGCGTCGCTGGAGTCTCTGGGCGACAAGCTGAGCGTGCACAGGGACTACGACCAGCTGGTCAACGATATGTCGAAAAAGGTGTTGGGCGGCGATCAGATAGTCTTCATGAGCAACGGGAGCTTCGGCTCTGCAAGACAAACGCTGACGGCATTGCTGCAGAGAACGCGCGGCACCTGAACACGGCCTATACTAATAATTGTGCGTATACCGATCTTTCCATTGAATGCCGTGTTGTTCCCGGGCGGTCCTTTGCCGCTCAGGATCTTCGAATCTCGCTATGTCGACATGATCAGCGCCTGCATGAAGACAGACACGCCGTTTGGCGTCTTGCTGATCAAGGATGGCAAGGAGACTGGGCCTTCGGCGACCCACGAAGTTGGCACCTTGGCGAAAGTCACAGATTTCTACCCGGGCAGCGATGGGCTGCTCGGAATAACGGCCTTAGGTGGCCAACGATTTCGGCTGATCGCGAACGAGCGGCAGCATGACGGCTTGAATATCGGCGATGTCGAGTTGATCGAGCCGGAGGCGCCTATGCCGTTGCCGGAAGAGTATCGAGCTTTGCCCGACATGCTCGCCAACGTGCTGGACGATCTTGGATCTCTCTATGACTCGGAAAGTCGCGAGTATCAAGACGCGGTATGGGTGACGTATCGCTTTCTCGAAATCCTGCCAATTGATCTGGAACAAAAACAGTTGAGTCTCGAGAGTAGCGATACTGCCGCGCGTCTGAAGCTGGTCGGTGGACTATTAGAGTCGGTTCGCGAACCGACCAGTCAGTAAAGACGCTAAAGCGAAGCGAAAACCTTAGCCGCAGCAGCGATCGTCGCGTTTATTTCTTCATCGCCGTGCGCGGCCGATACAAATCCTGCTTCGAATGCTGAAGGAGCCAAATAGATGCCTTCGTTCAACATGCCGTGGAAGAACTTCTTGAATCGTTCGACGTCGGCCGCCGCTACCTGATCAAAACTTCGGACCGACGGGGCGTCGGTAAACACCAGGCCGAACATTCCGCCTTCGCATTCCGTCGCCATTCCGATTCCCGCGTCCTCGGCAGCAGAGTCCAGACCGTGAATCAGTTGTGTTGTTTTCGCCGTTAGCGATTCGTAGAATCCGGGTGCATCGATCAACTCAAGCGTTGCGAGTCCGGCAGCCATTGCTACTGGATTGCCTGAAAGCGTTCCAGCCTGATAAACGGGTCCGTCGGGAGCGAGGCTTGCCATGATGTCTGCGCGACCGCCGAACGCGGCAGCCGGCATTCCGCCGCCGACGATTTTGCCGAGCGTGGTTAGATCAGGCGTGATGCCAAAGATCGATTGCGCGCCGCCCTTGGCAACGCGAAAGCCGGTCATGACTTCGTCGAAAATCAAAACAGTACCCGATGCGGTACAAAGCTCGCGCAACTTTTCATGGAATCCCGCGACGGGCGGTACCATATTCATGTTGCCGGCAATCGGTTCAACAATCACGCAGGCGATCTGTCGGCCAACTTCGCCAAATACCGCTTCCAGCGCGCCAATATCGTTGTACGGCAAAGTAATCGTATGTTCTGCGAGCCCCGCCGGAACGCCCGGCGAACTGGGAACGCCAAGAGTCAGCGCGCCGGAACCCGCTTTGATCAAAAGCGAGTCGGAGTGGCCGTGATAACAGCCCTCGAATTTGATGATCTTGTCGCGCCGCGTATGCCCTCGAGCGAGTCGAATGGCGCTCATCGTCGCTTCCGTGCCGGAGCTGACCATGCGGACCTTTTCGATCGATGGCACCAACTCGCAGATCTTCTCGGCGATGCGCGTTTCCAGCACGCACGGTGCACCGAAGCTCAGGCCACTTTGCGCCGTTTCGGTTACCGCTGCGATAACCGCAGGGTGACTGTGCCCCAGAATCATCGGTCCCCATGAGCCAACGTAGTCGATGAAGCGACGACCGTCTTCGGCTTCGAGGTAGGCGCCATCAGCGCTCTTGAAAAAGACAGGTTCGCCCCCGACACCCGCGAATGCGCGGACAGGGGAATTGACGCCACCGGCGATGACGGCTTGCGCGTTAGTAAACAGACTCATGAATATCCTCCTGAGGAGGGCGCATCCTACCGGACTGTTGGTGGCTCGCTCAACTGTTGAACGTCGCGTCCATTGGCACGCAATTGCTCCGGTACGCCATTTTCGCCGACAAGATGCAGTGCACCGACGATAATCAGGTAGTCGTCTTTGTCGTCCAGCAGGTCTTCAATACGATCAACCCAGCGCGCGTTGCGGTCCGTAACCAGTGCTTTGTTGAGTTCCGGGTGGTCTTCGAGATCGTCCAGCATGCCGGACTGGAGGAATTCGACATCGCCGCGCCGCCAGGCTTCGATGAGGTCGTCCATCATTTCGCTGAGTTTGGCGCCCTCAGTCAGGGTAGATAGCAACATGTCTCGCTGCGCCTGCAGCGACATGCCATCGAGAAACTGAATCTGTTCCTCAATCGTTTCGAACCCTTCAATCGGTTTGCCGTCACTCGCCGCTTTAGACATCATGTACATCTCAATGCCGAGCGCGGGATTAAACCCGATCCTGCCCAACAGCATGATTTGAATCGTCATCGCCGCATACCAGGGCTCGGTCTTGTTGAGCATCTCGAGAGGGATTTCAACCGCATCTGCAGCCGTGGCTGCCTGCTGATACGCGTCCTCACCCATCAAGTCACGTAAGGTCTTGTCGTCCTGTAATACGCCGTAGGTCGTAAAAGCCGCTTGCGTGGCGAATGGATCGAGATCGTCCATATCCACTTCCATGATCAGCACTTCGGCGTCGGCGTAGGCGACATCCAGTATCCTGGGCAGCGGGTAGTCCTGCTCACGCAGGAGGTGTATTGAACCCAGCAAATAGACAGAGTTATTCGCGCCTGCGACTTCCCACAACGTTACCGGGTGCCCGGTGTCATCGGCATAAACGGGCAGAGCCAGCAATGCCAGCAAAAAAATGCTCACAGATTTTTTCATTCGGTTACCCAGATTAACTCGGAGTCGCAGCTGCCATCAGCGGATAGCGTGATACGGCGATAGGCGGGTGGACGATCGTCAAGCGCAAAATCGTCGCTGCCCGGCTTGAACTGACTGCAGGTCGATGGCGTGCCGACGACTTGTATGCCGTTGTGTTCGGCGTCATACGGTTGGTGGACATGGCCGAACACCAATAGTCGAACTCGGCCGTCCGCTTCCAGACGCTCCAGTAGTTTGTCTCCATTGCGCAAGAGGACCGTATCCAGCCACTTGCTGCCCATGGGTACCGGCGGATGGTGCAGGTTAACCATGATATGGGGCGCCGAGCTTTCCTCGATAATCTTGTCGAGTCGCTCAAATTCTTCGGTCGCGATTTCGCCGCCAGCATCGCCTGTGATACAGCTATCCAGACCGAGTAACAACCAGTCGCCAACTTCTTCTTTGGCGCAGTAGGAAAAAGGCGGGCGACTGCATATTGGGCGCATCAGATCGCGAACATCATGATTGCCAGGCACGCAGTGCATGCGCATATTCAGTGGCAGGAGTAGATTGCGGAAGCGCTCGTAGGCTTCTGCCGAGTCATCCTGAATCAAATCACCGGTGATCAGCACGCGGTCAGCGTGCCAATCACCGGCTTGATAATGGTCGAGTACCCGTTGCAGCGACTCTTGCGTAACGGTCCCGCGGAGGTCTCCGTCGGCATCGGCGAACAGATGCGGATCCGTCAGGTGGAGAACCCGGATCGAATCACTGTCAGTTGCGTCAGCGGTCGCTTGAATAAGGACTTCCTCTCGACGGAATACTAGTAGCGGTAATGCTCCGGCTTGTACGGCCCGGCCTTGTCAACGCCGATGTAAGCGGCCTGTTCGTCGGACAGTTCAGTGACCTTCGCACCGATGCGGTCAAGGTGCAAGCGAGCAACTTTCTCATCGAGGTTCTTGGGCAGCACGTAGACTTCCTTGGCGTAATTGTCGGCGTTCTCCCAAAGTTCAATTTGAGCAAGAACCTGGTTGGTAAACGAATTCGACATGACGAAACTCGGATGTCCGGTACCGCAGCCTAAATTCACGAGGCGACCTTCGGCCAACAGAATAATGCGTTTGCCGTCCGGGAAAATGATGTGATCAACCTGCGGTTTGATGTTTTCCCACTCGAATTGCTTGAGGTAGGCGACATCGATTTCATTGTCAAAATGGCCAATGTTGCAAATGATGGCCTGATTGCGCATGCGTTCCATCTGCGGGCCCGAAACAATGTGGTAATTGCCGGTTGCGGTTACGACGATATCGACCTTGTCGATGATGTCATCAAGCTTGACCACGCGATAACCTTCCATCGACGCCTGCAGCGCGCAGATCGGATCAATTTCAGTGACAAAAACCGTCGCGCCCAATCCTCTGAGAGACTGAGCACAGCCTTTGCCCACATCACCGTAGCCGCATACAACGGCGACCTTTCCGGCGACCATGACGTCCGTGGCGCGCTTGATAGAATCAACCAGGGATTCGCGACAGCCGTAGAGGTTGTCGAACTTGGACTTGGTGACTGAATCGTTGACGTTGAAAGCGGGGCACGCCAAAGAGCCGTCCTTCATCATGTCGTACAGGCGCTTCACGCCAGTGGTCGTTTCTTCGGACAAACCTCTAACGCCCTTCATGATCTCGGGATACTTGTCATGCAGGATCTGCGTGAGATCACCGCCGTCGTCGAGAATCATGTTCGGCTGCCAGCCATCGGGGCCATTGATGGTTTGTTCAACACACCACCAGTACTCGTCTTCGGTCTCGCCTTTCCAGGCAAACACAGGAACGCCCGAATCCGCGATGGCGGCCGCAGCATGATCCTGTGTCGAAAAGATGTTGCAGGACGACCAGCGAATGTCGGCGCCGAGCTCATGCAGTGTCTCGATCAAAACGGCGGTCTGGATGGTCATATGCAGACAGCCGGTGAGGCGCACGCCGGCTAGCGGCTTCTTGCCCTTGTATTCTTCACGAAGTGCCATGAGCCCGGGCATTTCCGTCTCGGCGATAGCAATTTCCTTGCGTCCAAAGTCTGCCAATGAAATGTCGGCGACTTTATAGTCATTCTTCTGCACGGCTTGAGCTTGACTGCTCATGGTGTATCTCCTTAAAAATCTAATTAAGCAGCAGCGTCCTTGAGAGCTTCTGCCTTGTCTGTATGTTCCCAGCTGAGATCAATATCTTCCCGGCCGAAGTGTCCGTATGCAGCGGTCTGGCGATAGATCGGCTTCAACAGATCGAGCATTTTCATTATTCCAAACGGTGTGAGATCGAAATACTCGCGGATGAGTTCTGTAAGTTTTGTATCAGAATGTTTCGAGGTGCCAAATGTTTGCACACTTATCGATGTTGGTTCTGCGACACCGATCGCATAAGACACCTGAATCTCGCAACGATCGGCCAGGCCGGCTGCAACGATATTCTTGGCGACGTAGCGGCTGGCGTAAGCGGCAGAGCGGTCAACCTTAGACGGGTCTTTGCCCGAAAATGCGCCGCCGCCATGGCGTGCTGAACCGCCGTAAGTATCGACAATAATCTTGCGGCCGGTCAGCCCGCAGTCGCCCATTGGGCCACCGATTTCGAATCGACCGGTTGGGTTGATGTGATATTTCGTATCGGCGCCCAACAAATTCGCCGGTAGAGTCGGCTTGATGATTTCTTCCATAACGCCTTCGCGCAGGTCTTCCATCGATACTTCCGGTGAATGCTGCGAGGAAAGAACGACGGCGTTGATAGACACAGGTTTGTTGTCGACGTAATTAAAAGTCACCTGGCTTTTCGCATCCGGGCGCAGCCACGGCAAGGTGCCGTTTTTGCGAACTTCAGCCTGACGCTGCACCAGACGATGCGCATACGTAATCGGCGCGGGCATCAGGACATCTGTTTCGTTACACGCGTAACCGAACATTAATCCCTGGTCACCGGCGCCTTGCTTCTCATCAGACTCACGGTCAACACCCTGCGCAATATCCGGAGACTGCTTGCCGATCGCGTTCAGGACGGAGCAGGTCGCGCCATCAAAACCCTTGCCGGATTCGTCGTAGCCGATGTCGAGCACAACCTCGCGCACGATCTCTTCCATGTCGACCCAGGCGCTGGTCGTAATCTCGCCAGCCACAACAACCATGCCGGTTTTGACCATGGTCTCGCAGGCGACGCGCGCCTTGGGGTCTTCGGCGATGATAGCGTCTAGAATAGCGTCAGAAATTTGGTCGGAAATCTTATCCGGATGGCCTTCGGAGACCGATTCGGACGTAAAAAGGAATGCGTCAGACATGGTTTGTGTAAATCCAGAATTTAGGGGTGGCGCATTGTACCCTTGATGCGGCCCTCTATAACAGGGAAAATGCGCCGCTCACTGTTTCCGACAATTACCCTCCATAAATAGAGCCCATCAAGGCCCAACAACAACGCAGGTTATTAATGTCAAATTCAAACCCAGACGCCGGCCAGCCAGCTCGGCGCGATCTCGCGAATGCGATTCGAGCCCTGAGCATGGACGCGGTACAAGCCGCCAATTCAGGGCATCCTGGCGCTCCGATGGGCATGGCCGACATCGCGGAAGTCCTCTGGAATGATCACCTCGCTCACAATCCGGCGAATCCACAATGGGCCAACCGCGATCGATTCGTGTTGTCGAACGGGCACGCATCGATGCTCCTCTACAGCCTGTTGCATCTGACCGGCTACGAGGACTTTCCGATTGAGCAACTTAAGAACTTCCGCCAGTTTGGTTTCAAGACCGCGGGTCACCCGGAGTACGAGCCCGGCGGCCCGATTGAGACGACCACCGGCCCACTGGGCCAGGGTGTCGCCAACGGCGTCGGTATGGCGATGGCTGAGAGAATGCTCGCCGCGGAGTTCAATCGTCCGGGCCACGAGATCGTCGATCACAAAACCTGGGTGTTCCTTGGCGACGGCTGTCTGATGGAAGGCATCTCGCACGAAGCTTGCTCGCTGGCGGGAACCCTTAAACTCGGCAAACTTATTTGTTTTTACGATGACAATAATATTTCTATCGATGGTGAGGTGGACGCTTGGTTTACGGACGACACCCCCAAGCGATTCGACGCTTACGGTTGGCAGGTGATTCCTGATGTCGACGGCCACGATGCGGCAGCTATTTCGACAGCCATCGAGCAAGCGAAAGCGGACAGCGATCGACCGACCTTGATTTGCTGCAAGACTATTATTGGTTTCGGTTCGCCGAATAAGCAGGGTACGGCGTCGACGCACGGCGCGCCGCTTGGTGTTGATGAGGTCGCTGCGGTTCGCAAAGAATTGGGCTGGGAATCGGCGCCGTTCGAAATTCCTGCCGATATCGCAGCGAACTGGAACGGCGAAGCACGTGGTGCCATTTTTGAAGGTGTATGGGATAAGGAATTTGCCGCGTACAGTGCCAAGCATCCAGAACTCGCGGCCGAGTTCGAACGCCGCATGGCAGGTCGCTTGCCCGAGAACTGGAGTGAGCTTGCCGATAAAGCGATCGCGGATATCGACGCGGCAGGCGAAAAGGTTGCGACGCGCAAAGCGTCTTTGATTGCATTGAACGCCTTTGCACCAGGGCTACCCGAAATGGCGGGTGGGTCCGCCGACCTGACCGGCTCCAACCTGACCAAACACAACGGATCGGTACCGATCTCCGGCGACGATGCGGCCGGCAACTACGTCTGGTTCGGTGTTCGTGAGTTCGGCATGACGGCTATCTGTAATGGCATGCGCTTGCACGGCGGGTTTCTGCCGTACTCCGGAACGTTTCTGACCTTCTCGGACTACTCACGCAACGCATTGCGTATGGCTGCCTTAATGAAGATTCAGAACGTTCTGGTCTACACCCATGACTCGATCGGCCTGGGCGAAGACGGGCCGACCCATCAACCTGTCGAACACACCGCTTCGCTTCGCCTGATGCCGAACATGAGCGTTTGGCGTCCCTGTGATACTGTCGAAACCGCAGTCTCCTGGCGTTACGCAATTGAGCGTCAGGACGGCCCAACAAGTCTAATTCTGACAAGGCAGGGTTTGCCGCATCAGGCACGCGATGCCAAACAGATTTCGGATATTACCCGTGGCGGTTACGTATTGCGTGACACCGACGGAGTAGCGGATATTCTCCTCATTGCGACGGGGTCCGAGGTGGCTCTCGCGGTTTCTGCCGCGGAGGCCCTGGCCGCCGACGGCGTGAAAGCGCGTGTGGTGTCTATGCCTTGTACTGACGTGTTCGACGTACAAAGCGCGGATTACAAAGAGTCTGTGCTACCGGCTGCGGTGACTGCGCGAGTAGTGATTGAGGCGGGAGTGACAGAGGGTTGGTGGCGTTTTGCGGGACCAGCAGGACAGATTATCGGACTCGATCGTTTCGGCGAATCGGCGCCGGCGGAAGAATTATTTGAGTACTTCGGCTTTTCGACAAGCAACGTAGTTACTGTCGCTAAAGACGTATTGAACTAAGCACTGGAGCACTAGGAAAATGGCAATAAAGATCGGTATCAATGGCTACGGCCGCATCGGGCGCAACATCGTGCGCGCTATTCACGAGTACGGCCGCACGGACGAGTTCGACGTAGTTGCGTTGAACGACCTTGGCGATGCAAACACGAACGCGCATCTGACGCGCTACGACACGACGCACGGCAAGTTCGACGGCAAAGTCGAAGTGGACGGCGGCGACATCATCGTCAATGGCGATCGCATCAAGGTATTTTCCGAACGTGATCCAGCGAAACTCCCGTGGGGTGAGCTTGGCGTAGACGTCGTTTTCGAATGCACCGGCTTATTCCGGACAGCGGAAACAGCGGGCAAGCACATTGCGGGCGGCGCGAAGAAAGTGGTTCTTTCCGCTCCCGGTGGCGCGGATATTGATGGCACGTTCGTCTTTGGCGTCAACCACCAGGACCTGACAGCGAATCATACGATCATCTCGAATGCTTCTTGTACGACGAACTGTCTGGCACCGTTGGTGAAGCCCTTGCATGAAGCCATTGGCGTTAAGCACGGCATCATGACCACGATCCACGCCTACACCAATGATCAGGTTCTGACTGACGTCTACCATTCCGATCTTCGTCGCGCCCGTTCGGGCACGATGTCGCAGATCCCGACGAGTACCGGCGCAGCCAAGGCAGTGGGCCTGGTTCTGCCAGAACTCAACGGCAAGCTGGATGGCTTCTCAATGCGAGTTCCGACGATTAATGTTTCGGCGGTCGATCTGACCTTCGTTGCCGAACGTGATACTTCGGTTGACGAGATCAACGACATTCTACGCGCGGCCAGCGAGGGTCCACTCAAAGGCATTCTGGCGTATAACGATGAGCCGCTGGTTTCGATCGACTTTAACCACGACCCGCATTCGTCAACTTATGACGCCGGTCTGACCAAGGTTATGGAAGGCAATCTCGTGAAGGTATTGTCCTGGTACGACAACGAGTGGGGCTTCTCCAATCGAATGCTCGACATGACCGTCGCACTCGTCAACGCGAAGTAAGCAAGCCAGCAAGGCAGGAGCGCACATGTCCGTCATCAAAATGTCCGACGTTGAGTTGTCGGGCAAACGGGTTCTTATTCGGGAAGACCTTAACGTTCCCGTTGCTGATGGCCGTGTAAGCTCGGACGCACGCATACGCGCAGCCTTGCCAACGATCAAGGCTGCGCTGGATGCGGGTGCCGCGGTGATGCTGATGTCACATCTCGGTCGGCCAACGGAAGGGCAGCCGAACGAGAAGTATTCATTAAAGCCTGTCGCTGAACGAATTGCGGAATTGTTGGGCCGTGATGTGCCGCTGGCCAAGGAATGGATCGGCGGCGTCAGTGTTTCGCCGGGTGAGATCGTGCTGCTGGAAAACGTCCGTTTTCTGACGGGTGAGAAAGCCTGTGACGATACGCTCGCCAAGCAGATGGCATCGCTGTGCGATGTTTTCGTGATGGATGCCTTTGGCACGGCGCACCGGGCACAAGCGAGTACCTATGGCGTCGCCGAACACGCGCCGATCGCGTGTGCCGGTCCTTTGCTGGTCGCTGAACTTGAGGCACTGGGGAAGGCTTTGAAAGAACCGGCACGGCCGTTCGTCGCCATTGTCGGTGGCTCCAAGGTGTCGACAAAACTCACCGTTCTGGACGCCCTTGCTGATGTTGTCGATTGCCTGATCGTCGGTGGCGGTATCGCGAATACGTTTATCGCGGCGGCAGGTCACGGCGTTGGGAAATCGCTGTACGAGCCAGACATGCTGGATACGGCGCGCGACCTGACGGCGAACGAAGACGATCGGGCGGAGATTCCGGTACCTGACGACGTTGTTGTTGCTGATGAGTTTTCGGCTGATGCGGCAGCCACGACGAAAGGCGTCGCGGATGTTACTGACAGCGAATTGATTCTGGATATCGGTCCGGAGACGGCGCAGCGATTCGCTGAAATCCTCGCGGGCGCGGGAACAATCATCTGGAACGGCCCGGTTGGCGTGTTCGAGTTTGATCAATTCGGATCCGGCACCAAAGTATTGGCGGAAGCTATCGCGGCGAGCAACGCATTCTCCGTAGCCGGTGGCGGCGATACGCTGGCAGCCATTGATAAATACGGCGTTGCCGACAATATTTCCTATATCTCTACCGGTGGTGGTGCATTCCTCGAATTCGTGGAAGGCAAGCAACTACCGGCCGTGGCTATGCTGGAGAAACGAGGTAGCTGATTTGTAAGTCCGATTTTTTCGACTGTGTCCCGTGGAGAAGGAATCGGACTTACAAATCAGCTGCCGGGATTCATCCGGCCAATTCCGACCACGGTCCGCTGATAGCGATTGTCATTCCCGGGTACTGGATGTTGACGAATAAGGTCTTGCCGTCCGGCGAGAAACAAACGCCCGCCAGCTCTGATTCCGTGTGGGCGTTGTCCGCGATCGCGTATTGCGAACCGTCTGGCCGGATGCCGATGATTCCGCAGTTACTCGCCGTGTCCTCACAGATTATCAGGTCGCCCCAGGGGGCTTGAGTAAGGTTGTCGGCATTGCGTAGCAGAGAATTGACGTCTGATTCGGCGATGAGTTCAATCTGCCCCGGTGCTTCACCTTCTCTGTCTGTGCCTTCATATGGACTTGGGTTGTAGGTGAATACCTGCCCGAGTCGCGCCGGACCACCAATGGTGCAGGTAAAAGCAAACCCATCGTCGGTTGCGCACAGTCCTTCGCCTCGGGCGAACGTCGCTGCACCGTTGGCTGCGCCGCGCAGGCGCAGATCGTTCACATCCGAATCCACGTTATCCAGATCAATCCACGTCGTCTGTTCAGGGTCGCGCAGTCCCACAAGCATTTCAGCTGACCAATTGTGCGTCGGTTGAGACGGCCGACCGATAATAGCCAACGCTTGAAGGCGACCACCGTCGATCAGTTTTCCAGGAACATCGGGAATGTAGCGATAAAACAAACTGTGGTGACGGTCCTCGGTCATATAGGCGATGCCGGTTTTCTCGTCGATCGCGACCGCTTCGTGCTCAAAACGTCCCATTGCCTTGATCGGTTTAGGGTCAATCAGGCTCGTTGCGGAAGCCGGTACTTCAAACACATAGCCGTGGCGCTCCTCACGCTTCATGATCGCGTTCTTGTAGCGTTCGTTGCCCGGTGACGTGAAGCATTCCTCGCAGCTCAGCCAACTTCCCCAGGGGGTCGGTCCTCCGGCGCAGTTGAGCTCGGTACCCGTCAGGCTCAAATGCTGGCGCTCGGTTTTTCCCGTTTCAGGGTTGTAGATAGTGGTCGTTGTGCTGCCGGCACCGGGCGTACGACCACGGCCATAGTCGTAGATACGACTCTTATCTACGCGTATGGGAATATCCAAAGGATAGGGGCCAAACGGTCCGAACTCGCGCAGTTTTATGCCAAGTTCATGATTACAAACAAGAATTACTCGACCATTCTCGCCGGGGAACGCGGCCATGCCGTCGTGGGCAAACGGCACCCTAAGCTGATCGTTCATTTTGTCGCCAGCCCGGGAGACGACGTTGTAGCTGAATCCTTCAGGGAGATCGATAATTCTCTTCGGGTCAACGCGCAAGCTGTCAGCGCGCGTCATGGGCACCGGGACACAGGCGGCAGAAATCGCGGGTGCCGCTGCCGCGGCGATACATTTCAAAAAATTTCGTCGGTCAATCATTGAACGCGTTCTGCAAAAATTTGGACCCGCAGGATATCAGCGAATGCCACCCAGCTGTGCAATAATCGCGCGGATGCTAAGACGAACCAAGATAGTCGCGACGCTGGGACCAGCGTCGGACGACGAAAAAACACTGTGTGCGATGATCGAAGCGGGCCTCGACGTTGCGCGCCTGAACTTCTCTCATGGCGATGCCGCGGACCACAGACGCCGCGCTGAGCTGCTGCGAAAGGCGGCTGAATCCTGTGGCCGTGAAGTCGGCATCATGGGGGATTTACAAGGGCCCAAGATTCGCATTCGGCGCTTCAAAGATCACAGTGTTCGCCTGGAAGATGGCGCGGCATTCTTTCTTGATAGCACTCTGGGTTTGATGGACGGCGACGAGACTGGCGTTGGCGTCGCGCTGGATACGCTGCATCGCGATGTTAAGCCAGGCAATGTCTTGCTACTGAATGATGGACTCATAACGCTCGGTGTCGACAGTATCGATGGAACGCGAATTCATACGACGGTCGTCAATGGCGGCATTCTGTCTGACCACAAAGGCATTAACCTTAAAGGCGGCGGATTGTCGGCCGCAGCACTCACTGACATCGACAAGGAAAACATCAAACTCGCCGCGGATATGCAGCTCGACTTTCTGGCCGTCTCGTTCGTCCGGAGCGGCGAGGATGTGGAGGAAGCCCGCCGCTTGTTACATAAGGCAGGCGGTCACGGACTCATTGTGGCCAAAGTAGAGCGTACAGAAGCAGTCGAGAACCTTAACTCCATCATTGATGCGTCCGACGTCATCATGGTCGCGCGCGGCGATCTGGGTGTCGAGATTGGATACGCCGAGCTGATCGGTATCCAGAAAAAGATAATTCGAAAGACGCGCAAGGCGCATAAGATCGTAATTACAGCAACGCAGATGATGGAATCGATGATCCAGAATCCGATTCCGACACGTGCGGAAGTATCGGATGTCTCCAATGCCGTAATCGATGGCACCGACGCCGTGATGTTATCCGGAGAGACTGCGATGGGTGCCTATCCCGCCGGGGCGATAGCTGCAATGGCCGAAGTCTGTGTGGGCGCAGAAAAGTTTCCGATTCCTTTTAGTCAAACCAGTCACCGCATGCAGGAGCGCTTTGATCTTGTGGATGAGGCGATCGCCATGGCAACGATGTATGCCGCGAATCACATGGCAGTCAAAGCAATTATCGCCCTGACCGAGTCAGGGTCGAC
>CAZMRZ010000013.1:20939-41564 GCA_964568835.1 uncultured Woeseiaceae bacterium
CCGCGAATCACATGGCAGTCAAAGCAATTATCGCCCTGACCGAGTCAGGGTCGACGACCCGCTGGATGTCGCGTATTCGCTCCGATATGCCGATCTATGCTTTTACGCCACACGTTCAGACAAGCCGTCGTGTCGCGATGTACCGTGGCGTGTTTCCCGTCCTTTTCGAGATTGATGGTGAAAATCCACGACGTTTATACCAGGACATCATGGATAAGCTGCTGGCCAAGGGCCTTGTCAGTGTCGGTGACCTCGCGCTATTAACTAAAGGTGATTTCGATGGTATTTCGGGAAGCACCAATTCAATGACCGTCATAGAGATCCGATCCGATTCATGAAGAAACTTGCTGGCCGCCTCTTAGTGGGCGTGACAATACTCGTCATTCTTGCGGGCCTGGCCGGGTGGTTGGCCATGCGAGCCAGTCTCCCCCAACTTGACGGAGAGCTTACGGTATCCGGTTTGGTGAATGCGGCGAGCATTCAACGTGACGCATCCGGAATCCCGGTCATCACGGCAAATGATCGCGAGGACCTCGCGTTCGCAACAGGATTTGCGCACGCGCAAGATCGTTTCTTCCAGATGGACATGATCCGTCGACAAGCGGCCGGCGAACTGTCCGAGATCGTTGGGCCGGTCGCGATCGACATTGACAAACGCTATCGTTTTCATCGTTTCCGTACACGCGCCCAACAGTTGCTTGCCGCATCGCCGAAGGCGGATCGCGACTTGATGCAGCGTTATGCCGATGGGGCAAACGCGGGCCTGCAATCTCTGCAGGCGCGTCCATTCGAGTATTTCGTATTGGGCGTCAAACCGCAGCCGTGGAAAGCAGAAGATTCACTCCTCGCCGTTTTTGCGATGTTTGTGCAGCTCAATGACTCGCGCGCGACGAAAGAAGTACGTCGCGGTTTGGCACACAGCGTTCTTCCCGAAGAGGTTTATACATGGATGTATCCGCAGGGTACGCCTTGGGATGCGCCGTTGATGGGCGAACCGAGAAGCGTCGCGGCGATACCGAGTGCTGATATCTATACGTTGAGGGATGTAGCAGATGAAGCTCCGTCCGCCGATGAAGAGGGACGCAAACATCTGAACGGCAGCAACAACTGGGCTGTTTCAGGCGCGCTGACGGAGAATGGTCGGGCGCTCGTTTCGAATGATATGCACCTTGGTCTTAGTACGCCGAATATCTGGTATCGCGCACGTCTCGTTGTCGACGGCGATGAGCCTGTCGATGTTTCAGGCGTTACCTTGCCGGGCGCACCGTTTGTCATAGCGGGAAGCAATACTCACATGGCATGGGGGTACACCAACAGCTACGGCGACTACACCGACGCGGTGGTCTTGGTGCCCGGTGCCGAAGCGGACACTTACAAGACGCCGGAAGGCGAGATGAGCTTCGACGTCTACAAGGAAGAGATCAAGGTCAAGTATGCCGATCCTGTTGTCTTTGAGGTCCGTGAAACTGTCTGGGGTCCGGTCCTGACCGATACGGATTATCCGGATGGTGAGATCGCAGTCAGCTGGACGGCGCACAAGCCGGGCGCGATAAACCTGAATATCATGCGGCTTGAGGCTGCTCGGTCGGTAGCGGAAGCACTGGATATTGCAAATACGATGGGCATGCCGGCGCAGAATTTCGTAACAGGCGACGCCGAAGGAAACATTGCCTGGACGATTGCCGGAAAACTCCCCCAAAAGACCGATTTCGATCCGCTGTTGCCCGCTGACTGGAGTGAGGAGCACGGATGGCTGGGATGGATTGCGAGCAACGATTATCCGCGCGTAGTGAATCCGGAAAGTGGTCGCATCTGGACGGCAAATTCCCGGGTGACCGACGAGGAGGCGCTCCGGATCGTCGGTGATGGCGGCTATGACCTCGGCGCGAGGACCCGGCAGATTCGCGACGGCCTGTTCGAGAAGGACGTTTTTGAGCCTGCCGACATGCTTGCACTTCAATTCGACGACCGCGCGATATTCCTGATGCCTTGGCGAGACCTGCTTCTCGATGTGCTCGACGAGGCGGCTGTAGCCGATGATGAGGATCTCGCTGAATACCGTCGTCTGGTGCAAGACTGGATTCCGCGCGCCGCACCCCAATCTGTAGGCTATCGTCTCGTCAGGGCATTTCGCCTCGAAGTCGAGAGCCGCGTTTTTCATGCGCTGATGGCACCGGCACGCGATGCCTACGGTGACGACGTTAGTTTACGCAAGAGCAATCAGTTCGAAGCGCCGCTATGGTCACTGGTGACTGAACGTCCGTTGCACATGTTGCCCGCCGACTACGAGAGCTGGGATCAGTTTTTGGTCGCCGCTGTAAAGCAGAATATTGACTACTACACGACCGAATACGATGGCCCACTATCGCAGCGTACGTGGGGCGAGGTGAATACCATGGCGATTCGGCATCCGCTGAGCGGCAGCATTCCATTGTTGGGCAGCAAGCTCGATATGCCCGCCGATCAGCTGAACGGCGATTCCGACATGCCCAAGGCGCAGGGCCGCTCGTTTGGCGCCTCGGAGCGATTCTCGGTTTCTCCTGGTGATGAAGCGAACGGCCTTTTACATATGCCGGCCGGAGCGAGCGGACACCCGCTTTCCGACTACTACGATGTTGGACACGACAAATGGGCAAATGGACAACCGAGCCCATTCTTGCCCGGTGTCGCCGAACACACGCTGACTCTGACCCCAAACAGGCGGTAAGATAGCGGACTCACTTCGCCCGGAAATACCGATGTCAGATAACAGATTCAAAGGAACGAGCTCCTACATTGCCACCGATGACCTGAGCATGGCGGTCAATGCGGCCGTTACCCTGCAGCGCCCGATTCTTGTCAAAGGCGAACCCGGCACTGGCAAGACACAGCTCGCGATTGAGATCGCCGAGTCTCTGGGCAAGCCGCTGTACGAGTGGCACATTAAATCAACAACCAAGGCACAACAGGGCCTGTACGAGTACGACGCCGTGGCTCGCTTGCGGGACTCGCAGTTGGGCGATGACAAAGTGCACGATATATCGAACTACATCATGCCCGGCAAAGTGTGGGAGGCTTTCGACTCGGACGAACAGCCTGTATTGCTCATCGATGAAATTGACAAGGCCGATATCGAATTCCCGAACGACTTGTTGCAGGAACTCGATCGAATGGAGTTCTACGTCTACGAGACGAAGAAACTGGTCACTGCAAAGCATCGTCCGATCATTCTGATAACCAGCAACAACGAAAAAGAACTGCCGGACGCATTCCTGCGCCGCTGTTTCTTTCACTACATCAAGTTTCCGGATCAGGAGACAATGTCCAGAATTGTTGACGTACATTTTCCTGGTCTTAAGAAAGCGCTGCTTACCGAAGCATTGAACGCGTTTTACAAAGTACGAGACGTGCGCGGGCTGAAGAAAAAACCGTCGACGTCTGAACTCCTCGACTGGATCAAATTATTGCTCGCCGAGGACATCCCAATTGAAGCACTGCGCAGCGAAAATTCGAAGAGCGCTATTCCGCCGCTATACGGCGCGCTGCTAAAGAACGAGCAAGATGTTCACTTATTCGAACAACTCGTGTTTCTCGATCGCCGCACGAATCCGCAATAGCGGCATTCGCTCCGACTATGTTGATTCCGTTTTTTTATGCACTGCGCGAAGGCGGCATGAAAACGTCGATTACAGAGCTGCTGACTTTGCATGAGGCGATGCAAAGCGGTTTGGCCGGTCAGAGCATGGACAACTTTTACTTTTTGGCACGAGCATCATTGGTGAAAGACGAATCCCACCTGGATCGTTTCGATCGAATCTTTGGCGCTTACTTCAAAGGCGTGGACGATTCCCTTTCCGACCTGATGCAGGACATACCGGAGGAGTGGCTGCAACGGCAGGCCGAGCTCTCATTGTCCGAGGAAGAGCGCAAGCTCATCGAATCGATGGGTGGATTCGAGGAACTGATGAAGGCCCTGCAGGAACGGCTGGATGAGCAGGATGAACGCCACGAGGGCGGCAACAAATGGATCGGCACTGCCGGAACGTCGCCCTTCGGCGCTTACGGCTACAACCCGGAAGGCGTTCGAATCGGCCAGCAAGGGTCTCGAAATCGCAGCGCCGTGAAGGTCTGGGACAAGCGCGAGTACCGCAATCTTGACGATTCAGTAGAGCTCGGAACCCGCAATATTAAAGTAGCGATGCGCCGCCTGCGAAAATTTGCGCGTGAAGGCGCGGCGGATCAGCTGGACTTAAACGACACGATCGATAAAACGGCTCGTAATGGGGGGATGCTGGATATTCGCATGGTCCCGGAACGACACAATGCGGTAAAGGTGCTCTTGTGCCTGGACATCGGCGGTTCGATGGATGACCACGTTCGAATTTGCGAGGAAACGTTTTCCGCAGCGCGCAGCGAATTCAAGCATCTCGAGTATTTCTATTTCCACAATTTCGTGTACGAAAATATGTGGAAAGACAATCGCCGCCGGCAGTCAGAAAAGACGCCGACGCTTGATATCACTCATAAATACGCATCGGACTACAAGCTGATCTTCGTCGGTGATGCGACCATGAGCCCGTATGAGATCGCGTATCCAGGTGGCAGTGTAGAGCACTGGAATGAAGAGCCCGGAGCAGTGTGGATGAAGCGCTTACTCAGAACATACCCGAAAGCGATCTGGCTTAATCCGGAACCAAAAGCCCGGTGGGATTACACGCCTTCTGTGAAGCTGGTTAGAGAACTAATGGATGATCGAATGTATCCACTCACTATCGCCGGACTTGATGAAGCCATCAAGGCTTTGCACTAGTTCAGGTGCCGGCGCCTAGTTCCTTCAGGTCTGCCAACACTTCAGCCGAATGCTCGTTCGGCTTTACCTTCGCATAATGTTTCGCGATGACGCCGTCGGGGCCGATAAGAAAGGTTTGTCGCTTGGCGACGGTCATGCCGAACATCCGCGTCTTCACACCGTAAGCAGTTGAGGTGTTGCCATCCGGATCAGCGAGTAAGGGAAATGGTAATCCATGGTTCTCAGAAAACGCTTTGTGTGATTCGACATCGTCCAGGCTCACGCCAAGAATTTGAGTGTTCAGGTCCCGAAACGCGAAAATGTTGTCGCGGAACTCGCAGGCTTCTGTGGTGCAGCCGGGTGTCTCGTCTTTGGGGTAGAAATAGAGCACGACCCACTGATTGCGATAGTCTTCGAGTGAATGCAGCTGATCATCCTGGTCGTTAAGCTCAAATTCTGGCGCCGGACTACCGACCAGCGGCTGATCATTAGCGATACCCGGGGATGTAAACGACAGCCAGGTGACTAATGCGAGCAAAGTGGCGAGGGCGATGGTAATAAAACGCTTCATGATCAGGGTCCGTATTTTCAGGGCGGGCGCATAACAAATCGGGTATGGCCAGTGGGTGTGGCCTTATAATACGCTGCTTGCTAACGAACCGTACTACTTTGAATGAGCCTTATGACCAATCAATCTGATTCGATACGAACAGCGCTGGTACTGCCTGGTGGAGGTGCGCGCGGTGCATTTCAGGTCGGGGTCCTCAAGGCATTGGCCGAATTATTGCCAAAATCGAGCCCGAATCCATTCCCAATAATAAGCGGTACGTCGGCGGGAGCTGTGAATGCTGTCGTTCTGGCGTCCAGGGCTGAGCGGTATCGCTCCGCGATCGCTGAGCTCGAACAGGTCTGGGCTCACTTTCGCTGTCATCAGGTCTACAAGACCGATCATATGACCATGCTCAAAAGCAGTTTGCACTGGCTGACATCAATTGTTCTGGGTGGCTGGCTCGTAGGAACGCCCAAGTCACTGTTGGACAATGCACCGTTGCGCGAGTTGTTGAGCCGTAACGTGCATTTTCCGAGAATTCAGCAATCCATCGACAACGGCTACCTGGAAGCGGTAGCAGTGACCGCCGCCGGCTACAGTTCGGCGCGTTCAGAGTCGTTTTTTGAAGGCGCTCCGGAACTGAAAGACTGGGATCGGACACGGCGCCTCGGCAAGCGGACGGATTTGAATCTCGATCATCTGATGGCCAGTATCGCGGTGCCCATGGTCTTTCCGCCGCAACGAATTGGCAACGAGTTTTTCGGCGACGGAGCCATGCGCCAGGCGACGCCGCTGAGCCCGGCTGTACATTTAGGCGCCGACAGAATTCTGGTGATTGGCATTCGCGACGAGACGGGTGAGAAGGAGCCTGCGGAGCTCGGCCCGCCGCCGAGTTTCGCGCAGATCGCTGGCTATATGCTGGACACGCTGTTCATGGATGGTTTGTATTCGGATCTGGAACGAATTACGCGCATCAATGAAATGATCGACGCTGTGCCTGAAGAGCAGCGGCGTGGGGTCATCGCGAAAGTCCGGCCCATCGATACCATGCTGATCGTGCCCAGCGAAGACTTGCGAGAGATCGCCTTTAGACATCGACAGGCATTGCCGTTCGCCATCCGAGCATTGTTACGAGGCGTCGGTGGCAAGAGTCCCGGTGAGAATAAGCTCCTCAGCTTCTTGTTGTTCGAAAAATCCTATACACGGGAACTCATCGCACTCGGCTATCGAGACGCGATGAAGGTGAAGAATGAATTGCTGGATTTTGTTTCCGGTGCCGACGTGCCGAGATTGTTTGCCCCGGAGTGGATCAAGCGAGATCTGACCTCGTTCCGGTCTGCGGACTAGCAAAAAGGGCTCTGACCCCTGTTGCTACATAAGGAATGCCGCGCCGAGTCCGAGGAAGGCGCCGTAGCCGATGACGTCTGTCACGGTCGTCAGCACAACACCGCCACCTAGCGCCGGATCAATGTTCAATCGTTTCAGGATGAGCGGAATGCTGAATCCAGCCAATGCCGCGATAAACAGGTTGATGATCATAGCGCCGCCGATGATCGCGCCGATCATCCATCGACCAAACCAGAGATAGGTAAAGAGCGAGACGATAATCGCCCAGCCGACGCCGTTGATAACGCCGACCATCAACTCTTTCCTCAGGATCCACGCCGCGTTGTCCTTGTTTATTTGCCCCAAGGCGATCGCGCGCGTAATGATTGTTAGCGATTGCGTGCCGGCCACTCCACCCATGCTGGGAACGACGGGCATCAGTACGGCGAGCAATACGATGGTGTCGATTGCCGTCTGAAACTGTTCCACGACACTGGCCGCAACAAATGCGGTGAAAAGGTTCACGCCGAGCCACAAGGCGCGGCGTGTCGCGCTCTTGAATACGGGAGCGAACATGTCGTCTTCTTCGTCCAGACCGGCGGCACCCATCAAAGAGTGTTCCGCTTCGTCTCGGATGACGTCAACGACATCGTCGACCGTGATTCGACCCAGCACGTGAAAAGCGTCATCAACAACCGGAGCGGACAGGAGATCGCGATTCTCGAATTCCCAGACAACCTGGGTTGACGACGTGTTAGCAGGAATCGGAGTTATGTCCGTCGACATAACGTTGGCGACCATCTCGTCGGGATCGCTGGTCAGCAGTCTCGACAAGAACAGGGAGCCGATGTAGCTGTTGTCCCGGCTAACGACAAAAATCGAATCAGTGCCGTCGGGTATTTCGCCGACAAAGCGCAAATAACGAGCAACGACCTCGAGCGTGACGTCCGGACGTACCGTCACGATGTCGACATTCATCAACCCGCCGGCACTTTCCTCGTCGTAGGCGAGAACCTGTTGCAGCCGGTCGTGATCCTGCTTGTCCAGAGATTGCAGGACTTCCTGAGTGACGGCTTCCGGAAGATCGATCAGAAGGTCGGCGAGATCATCGACCTCCATTCCATCGGCGGCGGCAATCAGCTGAGCCGTCTGCATGCCTTCGATCAGGCCGTCGCGTACCTCATCGGATACCTCGACGAGCACGTCACCTTCAATGTCCGAATCAACCAGTTCCCACAGCGCTGTGCGTTTCTTGCGGGGCAGGGATTCGAGCAGGCGGGCGACTTCAGATGGATGAAGGCTGTTGACCATACGGCCAGCCCTGCGCATCCGGCCGCCGTCATCAAGTAGCTGGCGGAGTTCCTCGTGCGTGTCTTTTTTTTGCTCGAGCGCTTCCATGCGGCGGAGTTTAGCAGCTTAGTCCGGGCGGAGACGATGGTGCGACAGGTTGTTGTGCCGCGTCAGGACAGGTTCGTGGTGTTCACGTAATTCCGCTGCAATTTTTTCGGCCATATGCACGGAGCGGTGTTGGCCGCCCGTGCAACCGATGGCGATCGTCAGGTAACCCCGATGCGCTTCTTCAAATCGCGGGATCCAGCGGTTTAGAAAGCCGACTATATCCTCATACATCGCATTGAAGGACTCTTCGGCATCGAGAAACTCGATGACCTCATTGTCGAGTCCTGTCAGACCCCGTAATTCAGCTGACCAGTAGGGGTTGGGCAGGCACCGTGTATCGAAAACGAAGTCTGCATCTGCCGGAATGCGGTGTTTGAAACCGAATGACTCTATCAGTACTGACAACGAATCCGTTTTTCGCCGGTCAACACGTTCGCGAATTGCGTCAGCCAATTCGTAGATGCTGGTTCGCGATGTATCGATGATGAGATCGGCTGCATTGTTGATTTGTGCCAGAACGTCTCGTTCCGCGTCAATCGCGGCTCTTAATTCAGCGCCATGTTCTGCGAGCGGGTGGCGGCGTCGCGATTCGCTGTAGCGTTTGAGCAGGATTTCGTCACTGGCATGCAGAAATACAATGTCAGTTCGAATGCCTTGTTCGCGCAGGTCTGTAATCAGCCCGGGCAGTGCCTCCAGATCCTGCGGCCGGTTTCGCGCGTCAACTCCAACGGCCAACAATTCTGCAGCGGGGCCGTCGCCGGAATGAACTTCGTGAACGGCCGATTTGAGGAGGGCAGCTGGAATATTGTCGATGCAGTAATAACCAAGGTCTTCAAGCACATGCAATGCGACTGATTTGCCCGATCCGGACAAGCCGCTGACTACTATCAGTCGAAGGTCTCTGGTCATTGTCGCTGCCGATTTTGTCCGCTCATTTCGGACGTTCTATCAGGATTCCAGGATCTCAGAAACTGGATCCGGCGCCACCAATGCTGATCCGTTCAGCAAAGCATCGTATAAGTCACTGCTTGAGGTCGTGCCCCGCAATCGGGATCGCAGGCCCTCATCGGCCAATACACTCGTAATCATTTTGATGTCCGCGTAGTGACTGTCGTCGAGCTCTGTCGGAACCATCATGCCGATGACCAAATCGACTGGCTCGCCATCGGCGGCATCGAATTCAACGGGTTCCGATAATTTTATGAGCGCCGCGCAACTGGCGTCGATGTCAGCAACTCGGCAATGTGGAAACGCGGCGCCGCGATCGAGGCCGGTACATCCCAGTCGCTCGCGGTCGTTCAGGCAACGGAAGATAGTGTCGCTGGCAATTTCGGGATTGGAGCGGACCAGAAGTTCACTGAGGATCTCCAGGCAATGTTTCTTGCTGCGAGCGGTTGCGTTACACAACACGCCGTCAGGCTTGATGATTTGTTCGAGCGGCATAGGGCGGGGTTCTGATTAGCAACGATTCGTGCGGACCTCAGACCGCACGAATCGTGTGCGGGATCAGGCGTACTTGGTTTTGTTTCTGTCTTTAGCGTGGTGATCGCCGAGCTTTTCTTTGTATTTTCTTACTCGTCTTTCGATCTTGTCCACCATTCCATCGATCGCTGCGTACATGTCCTCTTCGGTGTGGTCTGCGTAGATCGTACCACCATTTACACGCACGGTTGCTTCGGCTTTGTGTCGGAGTTTCTCGACGGTCAAAATACACTGGACATCAGACACGAGGTCAAAGTGGCTGGCCGTCTTCTGGACTTTTGATTCGACATATTCTCGTAGCGAATCAGTAACTTCGACGTGATGGCCTGAAACATTCAATTGCATAGCTGTCTCCAGTTGAAGTGATCTTATGGTTCTTTATAGGGTCACAATAGCGTTCTAAAAGTCCTCCTGCATCGTGATTCCTACCTACTTGAATCACCTCGTCTCACGAGTCCTGCGATCGCTCGAGGAGGAGATATTCATAGCTTCACGGTACTTCGCGACCGTTCTTCTCGCAACTGAAATACCGTCATCCTTCAGTAAGTTCGTGATCTTGCTGTCACTCAGCGGTTTCGCCGGGTTCTCAGCCGCGATCAACTTGCGGATTTTTGCGCGAACCGATGTCGATGATTGGTCCTCACCACTATCTGACGACAGGTGGCTGGAGAAGAAGTACTTGAATTCGAATACGCCGCGTGGCGTATGCATGTACTTATTAGTGGTTACACGTGAAATCGTCGACTCATGCATACCAATCTCTTCGGCGACGTCCCGAAGTACCATCGGCTTCATCGCCTCGTCACCGTGTTCGAGGAAACTGGTCTGGCGCGTGACAATACTGGTCGCGACCTTGAGCAGCGTTTCATTGCGGATCTCGAGACTGCGAATGAGCCAGCGCGCCTCCTGCAGCTGAGTCTTTAATACGGCATGTTCGCCGCTGCCGCGGAGTAACTTGGCATATTGCTGATTGACGGACAATCGCGGCACCCCGGTAGGGCTGATTTCCACCTGCCAGTGGTTGTCGATCTTGCGAACGAAAACGTCCGGAATGACGTACTGCGTCGCGGCCGGGCTGACTGCCAAGCCCGGTTTCGGGTTGCATGCTCGGACCAGTGCTAACGCCTCGTGCAAATTCTCCTCGGACGTGCGAAGACCGCGTCGGAGCTCACCGTAGTCTCGACTCGCGACCAAATCCAGATGTCCGGCGGCAATTTCCAGCGACAACTTGAAGCCAGGTGTTTCGGGGTCCAATTGCTCAATTTGACGAATAATGCACTCGGACAAGGAACGTGCGCCGACGCCAACCGGATCAAGGCGCTGCAGCTTGACGAGCATTTGCTCGGCCTCGTCTGATGTGATCGGCGGCTGCTCGTCAAGGCTATCGATGATTTCTTCGACGTCGTCGGTCAGATAACCGTCATCATTGATCGAGTCGACCAGTGCTTCGCCGATGAGCGCTTCGCGGACCGTGAAATTTTCCATCTCCAGCTGCCAATAGAGATGTTCATGCAAACTCTCGCCAGATTCGTCGGCGAATTCCGTGATCGGGCGACCTTCGCCATTCCAGCCGCTGTCTTGCGTCCGCTCTGCGGCACGTGACTGCCACAGTTCATCCGCTTTTATGGTTTCAACTTCAGCCGTGGAGTCGGCACTGGTCCGGGGGACGTCAGGAAGATCCTCCATCTCCAGCATGATGTTCTCTTCCAGCGCTTCCTGAATCTGGGCGTTGAGATCCAGAATAGGCAGCTGCAGCAGACGAATGGCCTGCTGTAGTTGAGGCGTCATGGTTAATGACTGACCGAGTTTTAGCTGCAGCGAAGGTTTTAACATTTACGATTGTTACTCTATGGGCAAATTCTCTGTGCACAAGCCTCTTACCAGTGCACAGTTTGCCTCAGAGTTTAAACTCCTGTCCGAGATACACTTCTCGAACGTGTTGATTCTCCAAAATGTCTTCCGGCGAACCGGAAGCGATCAGGCTGCCGTCACTGAGTATATAGGCGCGGCTGCAAATGCCGAGTGTTTCGCGGACATTATGATCAGTAATCAGAACGCCAATTTCGCGTTCGCACAGATGCCTGATAATGCGTTGGATATCGAGTACTGATATCGGGTCGACTCCTGCAAAAGGCTCGTCGAGCAAGACGAACAAAGGGTCTGCTGCAAGTGCCCGTGCGATTTCCACGCGCCTGCGCTCGCCACCCGAAAGACTGATTCCGAGACTGGCCCGCACATGCCCGACGTGTAATTCGTCGAGCAGAGTTTCAAGCTCCTGTTCGCGGCCCGCGCGATCCAGATCTTTGCGATTCTCGAGAATAGCGAGAATGTTGTCTTCCACGGTCAGTTTTCGAAATATCGATGCTTCCTGCGGCAAGTAACCCAAGCCGAGCTTGGAGCGTTCGTGCATCGGTTTGGCGGTCAGATCCTGCCCGTCCAGCAAGATGTTTCCGCCGTCGGCAGCAATCAGCCCGACGATCATGTAGAAGGCGGTCGTTTTTCCGGCCCCATTGGGTCCGAGCAAGCCGACGACTTCACCGCTCTTGATTTCAATTGAGAGGCCCTTGACGACCTTGCGGAGTTTGTAGCTCTTCGAAATGTCCTGAACGCTAAGGATGCTCATGGATTATCGGGGTCGTCATCGGTTTGAACGGGGTCCTGCGGGAGGTCGTCGCCGGTTGGTGTGTAAGTAATACGAACACGATCCTCATCATCGCCAGACGAGTCAGCATTTATTTGCCGCTCATTGATGTTATAGACAATGTAGTTCGACGAGATTTCGTTGCCGCTTTCTGTGATTGTCGCCTGTTCCGAAAATTCGATGATGCCGCGCGAGACGTCGTACTTGAGCTTGCCGGCTTCCGCATAGGTGGCGTCGTCGGCCGCGTCTCGCGTAAGTTCAAACGTGGCAGGACTACCTGTAACTATCGCCAGATTGAGGACGCTGCCTTCAAATTGCAGCTTTGCCTCGTCGCACTTGATTTGGCCGTTGTTGAGGTCGATAGCGACATTACCCAGAAACTGCCACGTGCTGGTAGCTTGTTCGCGGGTTGTGGCGCGTCCCTCATCGGCTTCGATGGAAATATCGCCCTGTGAAAACTGCAGCCCGGTGTAAATAATCGTCGATGTCTTGCCGTCGAACGCCATTGTTTCGGAATCAATCGTCCAGGGCAGCCGATCAAGATCTACGACTTGTGCTGCGGAGACCGCCGGCAGCAAGACCATGCTCAATAAGAGCCGACATAGCTGAAGCTTCTTCGTTTTTGCGATCATCTCAGGGAGCAATTTTGCCGCGAACATTGGATTTGAGTTCGATCTTGTCATCGTTAAGTGATGCTAGCATGCCTGTCGCCGTGAGGCTGCGTTCGCCGAAGCGGACTTGAACGCGCTCGTTCGTCTCGGCAATAAACCGTTCGGGGTCCAGTTCGAGGTATTGCGTGCGGATTTCAGTTTCATTATCAGATTCGCTGCCGCCGTTGATGACCTGAACATGCCCCCGCAATGCGATGGTCGGGTCGCCGTCTTTCAACGTGGCAGCGTCGGCATTGACGATCCATGGAACAGACATATCGGGAGAGTAGCGAATATGCACGTCCGTAAACTCAATGCGGCCGTCCTCTATTTGCTCGGCAAGCGCAGCTTCTATTTCGTAAATAAGCTTGCCATTTTCTCCCGTGCCAAGGATGCGCGCCTGTTTCAGATAGTAGCCGCGATGCACCGTGTCGTAGGGTAGCTCGTCGTCGGTGCTCGGTGCATTTGAGCGCGCGAGATACCAACTGCCGATCGCTCCGAACGACAGCAGAACAATGGCCGTGATTGCGCGAGGGCTCATTAGATTTGCGCGTCCAGAATCAGTTCGCAGACTTCGCGGACTGCGCCAAAACCTCCTGCGGCCGATGTGGAATAATCGCACTGGTCGTGCAGGGTCGGCACCGCGTTCGCGACCGCGATGGCGAAGCCAACGTGATTCAACAATGGCAGGTCCGGGATGTCATCGCCAACGTAGGCGCATTCGTCCGCCACGATATTCAGGGCGGCAGTAATTTCGTCAAATGCAGCAACCTTGTCTCGACAGCCTTGAACGACGTGTTGCACGCCAAGCTCTGCCATGCGTTTTTCTACGGCTCCCGACTGGCGGCCGCTTATTACGGCGACCGCAACGCCGGCATCCAGCAATCGCCGAATTCCGTAGCCGTCCTGCGTGTGAAACGCCTTGGACTCGATACCTTCGTTGGACAAGTAGAAACGACCGTCCGTAAATACGCCGTCGACGTCGAAAGCGACAAGTTTGATGTTGCCCGGTTTGGCGCCGCTCACATCAAACCCTCGCGAAACAGGTCGTGAATGTTCAAGGCGCCAACAAGCTTGTTATTTTCGTCTGTCACGAGCAACGAAGTAATCTTGTTTTCCTCAAGAATACGCAGGGCTTCAGCAGCCAAAATATCGGCGGACGTGGTTTTGCAATTGCTGTGCATCACATCGCGAATCGTCGTTTTATGGATATCGGCTCCACTGTCGAGCGTTCGGCGCAAATCGCCATCAGTGAAAATGCCGGCTAGCGTCATATCGTCATTGACGATCGCCGTCATGCCCAGACCCTTGTCCGTCATTTCCATCAAGCCATCACGCAGGCTGACATCAGCCGCCACGGCGGGAACGCGGTCGCCGCTGCGCATAACGTCGGACACGCGCAATATCAAACGCTTGCCAAGACTGCCGCTGGGATGAGAACGGGCGAAATCCTCGGCGGTGAAGCCGCGACTCTTTAGTAGTGCGACCGCGAGAGCATCCCCCATCGCAAGCGTTGCCGTCGTACTGGCCGTCGGCGCGAGATTCAGCGGACAGGCTTCCTCAGACACACTGACATCCAGGTGTACGTCGGCTGCCAGAGCCATTGTCGATTTGGGGTTTCCTGTGATCGACAACAGTTTGGCACCCATTCGCTTAACGACGGGCAATATTGTTACGACCTCGGCAGTTTCGCCCGAGTATGAAACGGCCAGCAGCAGGTCCTGGCTCGTAATCATGCCCAGATCGCCGTGACTCGCTTCGGCAGGGTGCATGAAGAATGCCGGCGAGCCGGTGGAGGCCAGTGTTGCCGCAATTTTGTTGCTGATATGACCGGACTTGCCCATGCCGCTGACAACGATTCGGCCGGACGTCGCAAGGCACAACTCGCAGGCGGCGACAAAATCATCATTGAGTCGCGATCGCAAATCATCGACAGCACGAGCCTCAATGGCGAGCACGTCACCGGCGAGTGATAATAATTCGTCTTTTGTTAGCTTGTCAGGCAAGGGAGCTCTCGGCGGTTAGTTCGGACCCCATTCTAACCGTTTTGCGCTATATGTTTTGAGCGACTACGTAGGCGCTGTAGGCAATGTAGGCGGCCAGTAAGGCGAACCCTTCGAGGCGGGTAAGCTTGGCTTTGCCATCGTAGTCGTAGGTCATCGCAAACAGGACCAATGTGAAGGCCACCATAACGAATATGTGCAAAGACAACACGCTCGGATGAACGGCCGCCGGGTGGATCGTTGCCGCGACGCCAATGACAGCCAGCAGATTAAAAATGTTTGAGCCGACAATATTGCCGATTGCCAGGCCGTATTCGCCCTTCAGCGCGCTGACCAGCGAAACTGCAAGCTCCGGCAGACTGGTGCCGAATGCGACGATCGTAATGCCTATGACGACCTCGCTGACTCCGAGGTCTTCGGCAACGTTGATGGATCCTTCAACAAGCCATCTGGCTCCGACCAACAAGGTGCCGAGTCCTATGACCAGCCAGACGATCGCGGACTTCATGCTCTCGTTGGCCGGAATCTCTGCCTCGAAGTCCATCTTGATCGGATCGTTCGCGGCGGACCGCATGCCCAGTCGAGTCAGCCAGATCATGACTATGACCAGGCCGGTCAGCATGACCACACCGTCGGGACGGCTCAGACGGGTATCGAGAAACAAGGAAACCGTTAACAGCGAGACGGCCAGCAGGGCGGGCATTTCGCGGCGCAAGGTGGCAGATTCGAGCGGAATAGGTCGAACCAGAGCGGTAACGCCCAGGACCAGCCCGATATTTACAATGTTTGAGCCGATGGCATTGCCGAAAGCGAGCCCGGGCTCACCGCGTAGCGCCGCGATCACGGACACCAATATTTCCGGAGCCGACGTCGCGAATGCAACGATGGTGAGGCCAATTAACAACGGTGGAACGCCAAAATTGCTCGCGGATGACGCGGCGCCATGAACAAATCGATCCGCACCCCAGATCAGGAGAGCTAAGCCGGCGACGATAAGACCAACATCCCACAGTTCGATATTGCTAAGCATAAGGTCGATTATTAACTGATTTTGCGCGGTTGAGCACGGTTTTCACGATTACCTGCTGACCATCGACGGCCGGCTATAATACACAATCATGACAGCCCGTTGGGAAGCTGTGAATTTTGCGGTTACACTGCGCGCCCCTGTACCGTCAGCGCGGATGCCGCGCCGTGTTTCATATTATGCACCCATCGGAAATTACACAGTTGATCGAAGCCGGATTTGACCAGGCGATCGTCAAAGTTCAGAGCGGCGATAATACGCATTTCGGCGCGCTGGTCGTGGCAAAAGAATTCGAGGGCAAGCGCTCGCTCGCTCGCCATCAGCTGGTCTATAAATGTCTTGGCGCCCTTGTCGGCAATGAGATTCACGCCCTGTCGATAACGGCGCTGACGCCGGACGAGTGGCGAGAGAAGACGGGCGGGGCCTGATTTCACGACCGATTGCGCATGTGCGGCGACCGACACGCGTTTGGTGCGTATCTATTGCGTATCGTCCGGTCGTTCCGCCGCTGTCACGGCAGTGCTAAAGCGCTCACCGTCTCGTAGTCCAGCGACCTCCACAACGTCACCCGGACTCGTGCTGGCAGAAATAAGCAGCGCTTGCCGCTGCGAATAGACCGGTTCGCCGTTCAATTCGAGAATAACGTCACCGACGCGCAAATCGGCTTGCGCTGCCGGGCCGTCGGGATATACGGCCGTCAGCAGAATGCCATTGCCGGTCTCGATGCCCATCGAGACGCGCTCGGAATCCGTCAGATCGTCCGGAAGCAAGCCCATATAGCCGCGAATAACCCGGCCGTTTTGCTTGATCTGGTCGATGACACCTCGGACGAGATCAACCGGGATCGCGAATCCTATACCTTCGGTTCCAGGGTCCTGGGCCAGGACTGCCGTGTTGATGCCCACCAACTCGCCATTCGTATTGATGAGGGCGCCGCCGGAGTTACCGGCGTTGATGGCTGCATCGGTCTGGATGAAATTCTCAAAAGTCACGAGATTCAGCAGTCCACGACCCGTGGCGCTGACTATTCCCTGCGTTACGGACGTTGTCAGACCGTAGGGATTGCCGATGGCCAGCACCACATCGCCGATTCGCAGATTGTCCGATCGACCGACATGAATTGCCGGTAGTGCGCCCAAATCGACCTTCAATAGCGCCAGATCCGTTTCGGCATCGACGCCGACGATCACTGGCTCGGTAATTCGTCCATCGCTGAGCTGAACCCGAATCTCAGCCGCTGTCGCGACGACGTGATAATTCGTTACCAGATAGCCTTCCGGATCGATGATGACCGCTGAGGCGAAGCTGGTTTCGACCCGGAATCGAGCGCGAGTAGCCTCGGATCCGCCGTCCTGAACCAGCCGTTTGGTATAAATATTGGCAACCGAAGCCGAACTCAGGTCAACGGCGTCGGCAAAACTCGCTGGTTGGCTGCTTTTGGCCACGCCGGGCATCAAATCCGGACGGACAAGGACGACGACGAAAGCGACCGCGAGGCCAACGACGATCGACTGCAATAGAAATACCAGTGCTGACTTCAATCTGGCCAAGCGATGTCCCTGTATTCTTTGTAAGACTCTTTATAGTGGCTAGCCAATTTTGATCGGCCCCGTGTATAATGCGCCGTGGTTCCGCATCGAGGTCCGGGGCAATCGTCATCCTGACGGTAAACCGGGTCTGCTGCAAATCTACCAGTAACAATATTAAGCAATTAAAGTGCTATTAAAAATAGGCCGCCAATACAGCGGCGCATGGGAGTGCCTGATGACCGAAGACGACCTTGATCGCAACAGGCGTCATTTTCTCACTATAGCAACAGCTGTCACTGGCGTAGCCGGTGCCGCAGTTGCTGCTATTCCGTTTATTTCTTCGCTCAAGCCCAGCGCCAGAGCCCAGGCGCTCGGTGCGCCGGTCGAAGTGGCCATCGGGTCCATGCAGCCCGGCGAGATGCTACGTGTACTGTGGCGTGGCAGGCTGGTGTTTGTTTTGCGGCGTACCGAAGAGATGCTAACGCGCCTCGGTGAAAACCTCGGCAACCTTCGGGACCCGGATTCGGCGGAAGTCGGTCAGCAACCCGACTACGCGGTCAACGAGACGCGTTCGGTTCGACCAGAGTATCTGATTGTCGAGGGATCCTGTACGCACCTCGGCTGCGCGCCCATAGAGGACTTCGACGTTCGCCCGGCTGAGAGCTGGGGCGGTGGATTCTTCTGTCCTTGTCATGGATCGAAGTTCGATCTGGCAGGTCGCGTCTTCAAGGGTGTTCCGGCCCCGACTAACCTGCGGGTTCCACCGCACCGATTTGTCAGGGATGACCTGATCCTGATCGGCCAGGATTCGGGAGCAGCATAATGGCGAGAATCGAAGCAGAAGTCGGCAAGCCGAAAGGCGGATTCATGAAGTGGATCGACGATCGTTTCCCATTCACGGAGACGATGAAGTATCACGCCACCGAGTATTACGCCTCCAAGAACTTCAATGTCTGGTACGTGTTCGGCGTATTGGCCTTTGTCGTTCTTTTCATCCAGTTATTCACGGGCATATTCCTGACGATGAACTACAAGCCGGCGGCGGCGGAAGCCTTCGCGTCGGTTGAGTACATCATGCGTGACGTGGAATGGGGTTGGTTGATTCGCTATATGCATTCAACCGGCGCGTCATTCTTCTTTATCGTTGTTTACCTGCATATGTTCCGGGCGATGCTGTACGGCTCCTACAAAAAGCCGCGCGAGTTGATCTGGATTATCGGCATGCTGATCTTCCTGGTACTCATGGCCGAAGCATTTGCCGGTTACCTGTTGCCGTGGGGACAGATGTCCTACTGGGGCGCACAGGTCATCATCTCTCTATTCGGCGCGATTCCATGGGTGGGTGATGCACTCGTCGAGATCATTCGAGGTGATTACTCCATCTCGGATATCACGCTGAATCGATTCTTTGCGCTTCACGTCATCGCATTACCATTGGCGCTCATCGGTTTGGTGTTCGTCCATATCGTCGCATTGCACGAAGTGGGTTCGAATAATCCGGATGGTGTTGAGATAAAGAACAACAAGGGCGCGGACGGTGTGCCGCTGGATGGCATTGCATTCCATCCCTACCACACGTCCAAGGACTTGGTCGCGATTATCATTTTCTTGATGATTTTTGCCTCGGTCGTCTTTTTTGCGCCGGATATGGGCGGTTACTTCCTTGAGCATGCGAACTTCGAGCCCGCAAACCTGACGGCAACGCCGGAGCACATCGCGCCGGTTTGGTACTTCACGCCGTTCTACGCCATTCTTCGTGCTGTACCCGACAAGCTCTGGGGTTTCATCTTGTTCGGCTTGTCCGTGATGTTGCCGCTGTTTCTACCGTGGCTGGATCGATCAAGAGTGAAGTCAATCCGTTATCGAGGATGGATTTACAAGTCGGCACTGTCCATTTTTGTCGTGACCTTCCTGATATTGGGTTGGTTGGGCACGATGCCAGCTGAGCCGATTTACGTTCTTGCAGCGAGAATATTCTCAGTCGTCTACTTCGCTTTCTTCATATTGATGCCGTATTACACGACGATCGACAAGACGAAGCCCGTACCAGAGAGGGTTGTCTACCATGGATAAAATGAAGAAATTAGCGTTATTGCTAGTCAGTGCATGTTTCATGACGACACCGGTGTTTGCTTCGGGTGGCGGCGCTGAGCTGGTGTCGGCCGATATTGATCCTGACAACATCAATTCGTTGCAGCGTGGCGCGGGCAATTTCATGAACTACTGTTCCGGTTGTCACTCAGCGCAATACGTACGTTACAAGACGATCGCCAAAGACCTCGATTTGTCCGAGGAAATGCTCGTCGACAATCTGATGTTCAATGCCGAAAAGACGTTCGAGACCATTCAGGCATCGATGCCGTCTGACGACGCAGCTCGCTGGTACGGCGTTGCGCCACCGGATTTGTCGTTGATGGCGAGAGCTAAAGGCACGGATCACGTGTTCAATTTCCTGAAGGGCTTTTACATCGATCCTGATAGCCCGACGGGCGTCGACAATACAGTGCTTGCCGGAACCAGCATGCCGCATGTCTTGTGGGAGCTGCAGGGTTATCAGACCGCGAATTTCTCCGAACACAAGAACGATGACGGATCTGTTACGACGACATTCGACGGTTTTACACAAGTATCACTTGGCAAAATGGATTCCGAGGATTACGACGAATTCGTTCGGGACACGGTTAATTTTCTTGCCTATATGGCAGAGCCAGTCCGAGGGTTTCGGGTCAATCTCGGTAAATGGGTTCTCATATATCTTATCTTTTTCCTGATCATCGCCCGGATGCTCAAGAAGCAAATATGGAAGGACGTAAAATAATGGCAGTAATAGCCAATCGGCGATCAGTAATGACGCTGTTCTCGCGACCGACTGATATTCATAGTCATCGCACTCGGCTTGTACTGGCTGAGAAGAACATCAATATCGAAATCTCAAATGTTGCAGGCCCGGATTTACCGGAAGACCTGATGGATCTCAATCCTTATCACACCGTTCCGACGCTCGTAGATCGTGACCTTACGCTGTACGACTCGCGTGTGATTGTCGAGTATCTCGACGAGCGATTTCCGCATCCGCCGTTGATGCCGGTTGATCCGGTAACACGTGCGCAGTTTCGTCTGGCGCTGTTCCGTATCGAATCGGATTGGTATTCGATCGCTGAGGAGGCTGAGACCAGCGTCGACGGCAAGCTTGGAACAAAGGCCCGTAAGTTACTTCGTGAAAGTATTTTGCAAAGTACCGAGCTGTTTGG
>CAZMRZ010000013.1:41664-46201 GCA_964568835.1 uncultured Woeseiaceae bacterium
ATTCATTCTCCACGACACACAGTCGAATGAATCCACTATTCAGGCGCCGTCCTACGTTCCGCGCCATGAACTTCATGAGTTAAGTTAAGTTCGAAGCCGCTGCCTAAATTGGTGGTAAGCTATAGCACTTCGGCGAACAAAAAGAACAAGAAAACCGTGATACAACGAAGCCGCTCAAAACGTCCCTACCTGATTCGAGCCATGCACGAGTGGATGGGGGACAACTCGCACACGCCACATATTGTAGTCGACACCTCTGTCGACGGCGTAAGCGTGCCAAATGAACATGTTAAGGATGGCAAAATCATCCTGAACATCAGCGATTCTGCCGCACATAACCTTAAACTCAGCAACGACGCGGTCAGTTTTCGTGCGCGCTTCAGCGGCGTGGCATTCGATGTTTGGGTGCCGATGCAGTCAGTACTGGGTATCTACGCTCGAGAAACAGGTCAGGGCATGATCTTCTCGCAGGATGCAGAGACGGCTGATCACGTTGAGCCACCAGAGCTTCAAACCGAGATCGAAGAGAGTCGCTCTCGACCTCACCTCACTATCGTCAAATAGTAGGAGCGCGCTCCTACTGTTCGCCTAAGAGTGTCGTGTCGATCAGGTCACATAGGCAGTGAATTACGACCAGGTGGACTTCCTGAATGCGTGCGGTGCGAGTAGCAGGCACTCGAATTTCAACATCGTCGGGTTCGAAAATATCGCCCATCCGTCCACCATCCCGACCCGTCAGTGCAACGACCTTCATGCCGCGTTCGTGCGCGGCATCGATCGCGCGAATGACGTTCTCCGAGTTTCCTGACGTCGAAATGCCGAGAAGAACATCCTGTGCTTTGCCGAGGGCTCGCACTTGTTTCGAAAAGATCTCTTCGTACGCGTAGTCGTTGGAAATGGATGTGAGTGTCGAACTGTCCGTCGTCAAAGCCATCGCCGGAAGTCCCGGACGCTCCATCTCGAATCGGTTCAGCAATTCGGACGAAAAGTGCTGAGCGTCCGCTGCCGACCCGCCATTGCCACAGCTGAGTATTTTGCCATCGTCCAGGAGGGCATGACTCATCAACTGTCCCGCTGCGGCGATGCTTTCGGCGATCTGCTCTGCCGCAGTTTGTTTGGTGGCAATGCTCTCCGCAAAATGTTCGCGGACGCGCGCTACAGAATCCATGTTGTCTCCGCTGGGTCGTCGTTTGCCGAAGTCTATCAGTAGATTGCTACAGGGTTGAATTATTCGGTCGAAAGGCGTCCTTTATCCATTCGATCGCGTGGTCCTCAATGCCTTCGATAGCAACGACGTCGAATCGCATCGTATGCATTGAGAAACGACGGTTTCTCGCCAGGAATAGTGCCGCCGTGCGAATAAGCTTGCGTTGCTTGTGCCGATCGACAGTGTGGCTGGCGGGAGAGAATGCTGTCGTTGCGCGATATCGTACTTCGATGAACGTCAGACAGGCTTCATCAAGCATGATCAGATCGATCTCGCCGCCGCGACAGCGAAAATTTCGCGCGACGGGCTGCAGGTTTTGGCCAACGAGTAAGTCGAATGCCAGTTGCTCTGCGTGCCGTCCTACATCTCCTGTGGTTCGGGATCCCACGGCGCGTCATCAGCGGCATCGGGAACGATGGGCATACTCTCTTCGCTGATGTCCTGGATGGGCCCACCGACATCCTCCTGATGCGGCAGTGCAACCGCTTGGCCGCGCTGGAACTGCGCCCACGCCAGTCGCCTGTGGATGCGACCCTGTTGATCGAGGAACAACTGACCCGTTGCGCCATCAAGTTCAATCGCGTCGTTGCTACGATTCGTGTAGAGCGAGGCAATCAGGTTGTAGGCGTCGTAGCCCATCGCATGCAGTCGGCCAAGTCGACGTTCTTCTGGCCAGTATTCAGAAAAGGTTGATGGCAAATAGCGGATCCAGGGCTGCGGATCGATCAGCCAAGGCGTATCTGCAAACATGATGCCATTGAGATCGGAGTTTGAGCGGCCATCGAGCGAATTGACGGATGATGTCGAATACGCGGGAATGTCGCCGGAGTAGTGAAACTTGAGTTGCGACTTCAACAAGCGACCCGGCCCCGCCGCGGCGGCGAGAAAAATGAATTCCGCATCCTGTCGTCGACGCGGGTCGAATTGAAGGCTGCCGCCGATGTTCGCGCGCATACGTTGATAGCGTTGCACGCTGCCGGTCAGGCCCATCAGATTTTCAATCTCGTTGGAGAAGTCCTGTTTGTCCGGCGCATAGCTTCGGTAATCGAGTAGCGTTCCGCCCAGACCTTCAAATTCAGTCGCGAAACTCCGCAATACACGCCGACCCCAATCGTTATTGGGCACGAGCGCAACAGCCCGCGTGTGTCCATCGCCCAGGGCTCGGACAGCGGCGGAGGCCGCCTCATCTTCGGGCGCCAACGCGAACTGATACAAGCCCGGCGGTGCCAGAGTATCGTCAGGGAGGTAGTTGAGCGTCAGAACCGGCACCGGCACCAGAATGTCATTGGCCAGCTCCGTAACGTTCTTCTTCAATAGCGGACCGACAACGAACTCTGCGCCGTCCGCGACAGCATTTTGATAGGCCGCACTAGCCCCGCCTTCGGAATTTACATCGTAGATACGAACGGACTGCCGATCGTCGAGGGCCCCGGCAGTTGCGAAGTAGGCGCCTAAAAATCCGTTTTGAATGGCTCTGCCAACACCGGCGGAGCGACCCGACAAAGGTAGTAACAACGCGACTTGTCTTGGGTAGCCAAGTAACTCCTGATCAAATGCTTCGGCCTCACCAATCATAGCTAGCGCAGGATGTCGGGGATTGGCCTCGCGCCATCGCGCAATGCCATTGCTCCATCCGACACCTTGCTGCCCGGTTGATGCCGCCAGCGAACCCAATGTCAGCCAGCCGCGAGTTTGATCATCCGTGCTTAGCTGCGCCGCTTCGCGTAAGACCTGCGGATTGCTATATAAGAGGCCCTGCCAAAGACGGTTTCGGTTCTGTTCTATTTCTCGCGAGGTGTTGAGCCAGGTCTCGCGTTGATCCATCAACTCGACGGCTCGTGCGGGGTCCTGTTTTTGTATCCACGCATCGGCGCGCAAAGCTTCAACTCGGAGACGGTCGCGCAAGGACAGCGGCTGGCGACTCAAAGGTTCCAGCAATGCGAGCGCGGCGTCGGCGTCGCCGTGGTAAAGAGCGAGGGCTGCAGTATTGGTGTTCCAGATTGGCAGCAACGGTCCTGCGGTGGGCTGTTGGACGCTTGAAAATGCGTTACGGGCTCGGCTCACGTCGCCAGCATCCAGCCATTGTTCAACCGCCAGCAGTGTCAGTCGGTCACGCTCACTGATATCGGCCGTCGCGGCCAGGCCGATGTAGGTGCCGGCCGCATCCTCGTGCTGCCCATTCTGCGCCATTCGCTCAGCTCGACGCTCCCCGGAGCCCGACATGCCTCCGAATCCCGTTGTTCCACAGGCGCTTATCGACAGCAGGACGGTCAGCAACACAACAATGCTTGCCAGTGAGCGCGATTTACCTGCAGGATGTCGGTGAGGATTCGTCATAGTTTCATTTCGCCATTAATCATTCTGGATAAGGGGCCTGCAGCCACATGAGCGGCATACTTTTCGTCGTCGCGACGCCGATCGGCAACCTTGAAGACCTGACACCGCGAGCACGCCAGACGCTTGCCGAGGTCAGTCTCATTGCTGCCGAGGATACCCGGCACTCCGGGCGATTGCTAATGCATATCGGGTGTAAAACGCGACTAATGGCACTGCACGATCACAACGAAGAAAAGGTGGTTCATAGACTCATTGAAACATTGCAAGGTGGCGACAATGTGGCGCTCGTCAGCGATGCCGGGACTCCCCTGGTAAGCGATCCGGGTTTCAGATTGGTGCGCGCGGCACATGAGCATGGCATTACGGTTTCACCGATTCCCGGCGCGAGCGCAGTGACGGCGGCCTTGTCAGCGGCAGGAATTCCAACGGACCGTTTCTGCTTCGAAGGTTTCGCCCCGGCGAAGCGTGCGGCTCGCATTGACTGGCTCGAGAATTTAGTCGGCGAGCGACGCACATTGATCATTTACGAATCGGTTCACAGGATCGGCGATTGTCTGGCAGATATGGTTGCTGTCTTCGGACCCGAGAGGAAAGCCTTCATCGGCCGCGAGCTGACGAAAATGCATGAGCAGTGCGTTCAGGCTGCGCTGGGAGAGCTGCAACGCCAGGTCGCCGACAAAACGATCGTTGCGAAAGGCGAGTTCGTCATCGTGATTGCAGGATCGACCGAAAAGCAGGAGTCGCCGCTCGAGGTTGATCGCCTGCTGAAAGCGCTTTCGGCCCACTTGTCGGCGAAAGATGCTGCCAAAGTGGCCGCCGAGGCGACGGGCCTCAAGCGCAACGCCCTCTACGAGCGTTTGCTGAGCCTCAAAGACTCAGATACCTGATAGACTCGCCGCCGAGAAAGCCGGAGTTGGCCAGACAATCGCTGCAGCTTGCTGCAGAGGAAAGTCCGGGCTCCTTCGGACAGGGCGCCAGGTAACGCCTGGGGGG
>CAZMRZ010000014.1:0-1281 GCA_964568835.1 uncultured Woeseiaceae bacterium
AACGAGTTCAGTCTCAATGAAATACTCGTCGTCTCCCGAAGCACCGTATATCGTAAAGTCATCTGTATCGGTGAGTTCGTTCCAGGGACCGAGTTCATAACTGAGATAGACAACGGCGTAGACATCAGCAGCGGTGTAAATCGTGTCGGCATCGAAGGTAACTGTGATTCCGTTGTAGTAACCGTCACGATCCAGGTCCGAGTAGATATCCACTATCGCGTCGTAAAACCAGAACTCTTCGTTGACAGCGTGCGTTATTACGCTCGATGCGGACGAGTTCAGTGTCGGTTTCTGCTGGCTACTCGATCGGGTCGAGCCGCTCCTCGGCCCTGAAGTAATCAGCGGCGCCAACTCAACTCGAGAAGTCGTACCGTTGCTTTGAGTGCTGGTGCTGATTCTCGGTTCCTGGTCCGCATCAATGGGCGTCTCGGGACTATTGTCAGCCCATACTGTGGTCGCTGCTGCCAGCAACAATACCGCTGTAGGCAGATACCAAACAATACTTAGTGGTCGTGTTTGAGTTTTCATTTCCATGTCCTCCTGCTATTTACAGCCCCATTAGATACTGACGTCAATGAATCCTCGCTGAACGATAGGATTAGCTAATAGCTCATGAGATCATGTTCAGCTGTCGTTCATAAAAAGACTCCTTCCAATGCCAGGTTCCTCTCAACGCGACCATGTCGGCAAAGCAATCGCCTGGCTAATGATGGGTGTAACGGGTGGGCTTGGCCTGGACCTTTGCGCCAAAGAAATTCTTCGCACGTATTCATTGCAGGAATTTATTCTCATGCGAAGTGCTATCGGTGTGTTGATTTTTCTCGCGCTTGCGCCACGAGTATTCGGTGGCTTAAAAATGCTCAAGACCAAGCGCTGGGGCTGGCATTTACTGCGTACTGTCCTCGCAACGGGAGCGATGTACGGATTCTTCTATGGTCTGTCGCAGATGCCGCTCGTCAATGCACTGACGCTCGGATTTACCGCACCATTGATGGTCACGGCCTTGTCCGTTCCGTTTCTTGGTGAGCACGTTGGCTGGCGACGCTGGCTTGCAGTCATCGTAGGATTTATTGGAACGCTCGTTATGCTGCGCCCCGGCAGCGGAGAATTTTCTTTCGCTTCGGTCGCGATTCTTATTGCGGCATTTTGTTACGCCTGCCAGGCAATTTCGGCGCGGTATCTCGCCAGCGAGTCGATGTTGTCACTCGCCGTATACGTCGTCTTTGGCCCCTTGCTGGTTGCGAGTGCGATGATCGATAACAGCAACTGGATAACACCTGA
>CAZMRZ010000014.1:1381-4283 GCA_964568835.1 uncultured Woeseiaceae bacterium
TTAGTCGACATCACCAGCGACAAGACCGGCAATCTGTGACGGTGTTACCTGCAGCGCCGTTGCAACACGATCGAAGAAATCAACTTCGAGTACGCTGACATTACTGTCGCTGCGAAAGACGTCGGCCAGCGCTCGAATCGTTTCTGAACGATGCGCGTCCGTCAGCTTGCCGCGCACACTGCCAAGGTATTTTCTCAACGTGGCTTCGGCATAGAGTTCTGCACGCGCGGCCACACGAATGTCTGCGGAACTGAAATCTTCGCCCGTATGTTCTTTGAGAATTTCCTGGATTCGCGAAATTTCTGCTTGCTGGATATTGATATCCGCATCCGCGGCTCTGGCAAGCGTCATCAACAGTACTTCCTTGAACAGCTCGTTTTGTTGGTCTTCGCTGACATCTGCCCCACCAAAAATGTTGAGCACGTTCTTGAGATCTGCAATTGCCATGTTTGTTCTCTTTATTAGATGATTGGCTGAGCGGGTAATAATAACCCGAAAATCAGGGTCGATTGAAGGCGTTTTTTATACTATTTTTTCTCTTGGAATCTAAGCACTTACGGGAGATACTCACTCTGGGCAAACAACAAAAGGAGGTGATCCATGTCTAGTGGGATAACAGAGGTATCTGAGAAACCAATGGGTCGAACGCGAAGAGTGGAGCACCGATTCGCAATTTTCTAGCCCTCCTTTTCAGATACAACATCTCACGGAAGGCCGCAGCAATGCGGCCTTCTTTGTTAATTGGCTAGTAAATTTGGTAGAACGTCGAGCAGTTCGTCGATTTCCGCAATGCTGTTGTAATGCACGGGACCGACGCGAACGACGCCGCCAGAATCATAAATGTCCAGGGCCTTCGCTGCTTCGACGGCGTAGTTGTGGCCATTCCAGACAAATATGTTTTCCTTTGCAAGCGCCTCCGCAATCGCCGCGGGTGCTGCGTCACTGTGTGTAAATGACACTGTCGGTACTCGCCTGTCCATTGCGTCCGCCCGGGTGATCCCCTGCACTGTAATACCGGAAATGTTCATCAGCCCTTCAATCAGGTGTTCCGCCAATAATTTCTCGTAGTTGAATAACAGATCCATGGCAGCGTGCACCTGCTGTCTTCGCCCGCTGAACTGCGACCAGCGGCTCAATTGCTCAGCGGCCATCGAAGCGCCGATGGCGGCGAAATAGTCCACCGTCGCGCCAATACCTGCGATGCCTTCGTGGCTTTGCGTACCGGTTTCAAAACACCAGGGCAGCTCATCCGGTGCGGGTCGAACTTTGTACGGCTCCAGCTTCTCCAGCACCTCACGCCGGCCCCACAAGATGCCCTGATGCGGGCCAAAGAACTTGTAGGCTGAGCAAACAAAGAAATCACAACCCATTGCCTGTACGTCGGTAGCGACGTGGGGAGCCGACTGAACGCCGTCGATAAACGACATCGCCCCCGCTGCGCGTGCTTTGGCGCAAATTGCCGCAACGTCATTAAGCGTTCCCGTCAGGTTGCTGGCACCGCCCACGCATACGAGTCGCGTGCGTTCGGTGATGACCTCATCCAGAACATCAGGATCAAACTCAAAACTATCGGTATTGAAAGGTAACCAGCGAATGACCAGATCGAGATCACGTGCCAGCAAAACCCAGGGCCAGACGTTAGCGTCGTGATCCATCTGCGACAAGACGATCTCGTCGCCCGGGTGCAGCAATCGACCGATAGATCGCGACAGATGTAACGTCATCGTCGTCATGTTCTGGCCGAAAATGATTTCGTCGCTTGACGGTGCGTTCAGGAAATCAGCCATCGCATCACGTGCTGATTGCACGACCGCATCAGCATCTTGCGCCGACGCGAAGTAACCGCCCTGGTTCGCATTCTTGGTTAGTAGACAATCTGATATCGCTGCAGCAACGATCGTCGGCACCTGCGTGCCGGCTGGGTTGTCAAAGTAGATGCGACGTGTACCGCTATCCGTTAACGCCAACGCAGGAAACTGCGCGCGCACTGCTTCTAAGTCGAAAGACATGAATTATTCCTGTGGCTTGCCGCCCCATTTTTCGAGATGCGCATCCTTCGCGCGCTGACGCACCTTCGCGTGCCGGCGGTTCAGATTCAGAGAATCGGGGTCGCACACTTCGGCTCTGATGATGCCGAGATCGCTGGCCGCGTCGAAAAGACTCGGGTACCAACGCTCCCAGTTAGGGAGTAGTGCTTCTACTTCATCACGAAGGTTCATTGCCGCAATGTAAACCAGCGGCAACGACAAGACAATGACGTAGTTCCAGCGTGACCTATTGGTCCATAAGTCGCATGCCCAGCAGACCTGCACCGAGCAAGATTGCACCAAGAATGACGGTCTGCAACTGCGGGATTGAGCTGGTTGCCGTGTTGATGGCCTCCTGCGGAATCAGCACCGAAAGGTTCGCCAGCGCGGCCACAAGACCTGTCATCGGTTTGAAGGCGATAACACCGCCAATAACCGCTGCGGCCGGAAGCATGAGCCGCCGCAACCACAATTGCCGCCTCAAGTTTCTTACGACTTTGACACTAAACCCGTCATCCGCCAGCGGCGGCGATGCAAACATCGACTCTAAAAGTCGGTCCTCTGCGTCTTTGATTCGTTCAGCCATGTTGATGATCTTTGATGTCAAAACTATTCCTGATCTTCTCTTTACCACGAAATATCACGGATTTCACTGTGCCCACCGGCATATCTGTTGCGTCACCAATTTCCCGATGGGATAAACCGCAAGCATAAGACATAACCATAATGGCGCGTTCCTGCTCTGTCAGCACGGCCAGAAACTTGTCCAGGTCCGTGCTTTCGTCATCTGGCAGCACCTGGCTGCCGGTCTCCAGATCGGCGACATGCCCTGCCGATTCCAAAATTTCTGCATAACGACGCGACTTTCTCTTCGA
>CAZMRZ010000014.1:4383-34537 GCA_964568835.1 uncultured Woeseiaceae bacterium
CGACATGCCCTGCCGATTCCAAAATTTCTGCATAACGACGCGACTTTCTCTTCGACTGCAAAAACGTCGTGTATGCAACCTTCAACAGCCAGCCGATAAACGAACCGCGTCCCGAATACGTTGGCAGTTTGTCCCAAGCATGCATGAAACAATCCTGCGCCAAATCATCGGCCAATGTGTAGTCACCCGATAGCTTGCGCAGGAAATTCCGCACATGCGACTGGTGCCTTCGAACCAGCTCGCCGAAAGCGGCGGTATCCTGACTGGATACCACCCTGGCGACAAGTTCACGATCTTCGCTCGTAGTCACAAATCTGTTTCCAGCCAGCGCTTACCTGGTTATCCGCGATCTGTGATTTTGTTCAAAATCAGGTACGCGATACCGATAACCAAGGGGAACGATGCGATGCCCATAAAGATTCTGGCAACCTCATCGTCGTCCGGGATACTAAATCCGAACGCGACTATGGCGATTGCCGAAGCAATCCAGATAATGCCCAATCGCAAGTCCTTGTCTTTCGCCGGTTTCGGGTGACCAAGTCGGTCGATGATCTCCGGGGTCAGTTCCTGACCTTTCTCCATAGCAGCCCGAAAGGTCTGCTGCATGCCCTCTTTGGTCTTGTAACGGAACCAAAACAACACGCAAAAAACGATGCCCATGCTGATAAACATCACGACCGGGATCATAAATTCGTTCATTGTGTCTACTCCAAATTCAAATTATTAATTGCTTTCACCAGTCAGATGCTCAGCCAATCGGTTTTGGATGCAAAAAATATTAAGTGTTTGTTTTCATTGGTTTTTTAATCGCTCCGGATTGAACTCAATGGCTGATTTTCCGGCAGTCCCTGTCATATGCAGGCGCTCCTCAGTCAACTAATCCCCTGCACAATCGTTATTCTCTGGCAAAGCACTTCCAGCTGATTATAGGATGAAATTTATGAGCAAGGCCGTTATTGCTGCTTCTCGATTTGGCCTGGGAGCCAGACCGGGTGAATTGAGCAAGATCGCCAGTCGCCACGAAGAATGGCTCCTGGATCAGTTGCCGGGACCATCTCGCTTACACGAAGAGATTCGGCGGCTCCCGGACTCTGCCTCAGTTTTGATTGAGGTGCAGGATTTGCGGAAGAAACAACGCGAAGAGAAGCGTGATGACCCGGACTCCGATGTGGTCAAGCTATACGGTCGTACCGTCCGCGGCCACTATATCGATCAAACCAACGCGCGCTACCGTGCCGCCGCCGAAACCGATACGCCATTTCACGAACGACTCGTGCATTTCTGGTCGAATCATTTCGCGATATCAGCCGACAAACAACCCATACCCGCAGTCGCCGGCCTTTTCGAAAAGGAAGCCATACGCCCCAACGTGGCCGGGAAGTTTATCGATTTGTTGCTCGCGGTTGAGAAACACCCGGCGATGATCATCTACCTCGACAACCAACGATCCATAGGGCCTGACTCGACGATGGGCAAACGTGCCAATCGGCGGCGGAGCGAACGGCGGATCGGCCTGAACGAAAATCTCGCTCGCGAAATACTCGAGCTGCACACCCTGGGAGTTCACGGCGGCTACACACAACAGGATGTCACGACTTTTGCGAAGGTCATCACCGGTTGGTCCATCGGGGGCAGCAACGAAAAAGGGCGTTTTGCGGACGGCACCCCTGGCCAGTTTGAATTTCGGGAAGCCATCCATGAACCGGGTGATCAACGATTGCTTGGCCAGCGATATTCGCAAAAAGGCGTTGCGCAGGGGGAGGCAGTGCTCGCGGACCTGGCAATCCATCCGGCAACCGCGCGCTTCATTGCGACCAAGCTGGCGCGACATTTTATCGCCGACGTCCCTCCGCAATCGCTTGTCAACAAACTGGCTGACTCGTTTCTCCGCAGCGGCGGCGACCTGGCAGAAGTGTATGCAACGTTAATTCGGTCAGAGGAAGCGTGGTTTCCTGAATTCAGCAAGTATAAGTCACCGCACGATTTCGTCGTTTCGACCCTACGAGCGTTTAACCATACGCCCGACAATCCTCGCTTCATCACCGGCGCACTCGACCTGATGGGTCAGGCACCGTATCGACCCGGGTCGCCCGCGGGCTGGCCGGATACGGCGGAGCATTGGGGCGGTGCTGATGCTCTCTATAAACGTATTGAGTGGTCCGATACGGTCGCACATGTCGTTGGTTCCCGAATCAATCCAGCCGACCTTGGAGACGCCATTTTGGGCGATGTATTCAATCCCGAGACGCGAAAAGCCGTCTCCCGTGCGGAAAGTCTGACGCAAGGTATGACGCTGTTTCTCGCATCACCGGACTTTCAGAGGAGATGAGTATGTTGAATCGCAGAGATATTCTGAGGTCCCTGGGTTTTGCGACCTTCGCTGGTAGCCTGCCGCGACTCGCATTCGCAACAACGGAGTCAGAGGCTAAATTCGTACTGGTTGTCTTGCGCGGTGCTGTCGACGGACTTGCTCTCGCGGCGCCGTATGGCGACGGAAACTACAACAAGGTCCGCGGAGAGTTGGCCATTGGGAAACCGGGCGCCAGCGACGGCCTGTTGAAGCTTGACGGTTTGTTCGGACTGAACCCGGCATTGACCAATGTGCATCAGAGTTATGCGGCCGGTGACGCGAGCGTGATCCACGCTGTGGCAAGTCCATACCGCGAACGTTCGCATTTTGACGGTCAGGACATGCTCGAAAGCGGCGCGACACGCGTCGGCGGCCTTCGTGATGGTTGGCTAAATCGCGCACTGGCGCAACTGGGCAGCGGCCTTGGCAAAGAAGCCGCGATCGCACTCGCGCAAAACACACCGCTGGTTCTGCGCGGAAGCAACTCCGTCACCAGCTGGGCGCCATCGAGGCTGCCCAGTACTGACGACAGTACGATAGCTCGATTGCAGCGTCTGTATGCCAACGACGAGTTCTTCGCCACACGCCTCGAACAGGCATTGCGATCGCAGAGTATTGCACAGGGCGATTCAGACATGGACGGCTCCAGGAAGCGTGGCAACGATGCCAAACAGTTTGCCGACCTGATGCGTTCTGCTGCGAAGTTCCTTACGACCCCGGGCGGCCCGAGCATTGCTGTCGTCGAACTCGGTGGCTGGGACACCCATGCCAATCAGGGATCAACGAGCGGCGCACTGTTTAATCGACTCACTGCACTCGACGATGGACTGGGCAGCCTGCGCGATGAACTGGGGGAAAGCTGGAACAATGCGGTCATCGCGGTCGTTACGGAGTTCGGACGCACGGTTCAGGTCAACGGCACTCGCGGAACGGACCACGGCACGGGCGCTGCCGCCTTGTTGATGGGCGGAGCCGTTAATGGCGGCAATATCGTTACCGACTGGCCCGGACTTGCAAAGAATGATCTTTACGCGGGAAGAGACTTACTGCCGACGACCGACATACGCAGCCTCTTTAAGGGGGTGCTTTCCGATCACCTCGGATTGGCGCCGTCGTTCATTGATCGCAGTGTCTTTCCGGACAGCGCCGCGGCCGGGGCATTGAAGGATCTGATCAGGACTTAAACCCAAATGCGTTTACCCGACGTTTATATCGGGCATGAACGCATTAAATCGATTTCTCGCAACGCTGGCGGATCCACGCTACTACCAGATTGTGGTACTGAGTCTGCTGCTCACGTACGGCATCATCGTTCTGGACTTCGGCATTCGTTGGCAGAACGCTCTGATCATTATCCCGACTGCGCTCGCCATTCAATTCCTTGGTACGCACTACTTTCGTCTGCCGCGATTCGACCCCTTAAGTCCGCTAATTACATCGCTGTCGTTGACGCTATTGCTGCGCACAGACCTTGTAATGATCGCGGCCCTTGCGGCGATCCTGGCTATCGGCAGTAAATTCTTGCTGCGTTTTCGCGGCAAACATATTTTCAATCCCGCCAACTTCGCGCTCGTGTCGCTCATGCTGCTGAGCGATCGTGCCTGGGTGTCATCGGGCCAATGGGGTAGCGCTGCGATTGGTGCATTCGTTCTCGCCTGCCTCGGCTTCCTCGTCCTGACCCGCGCGCGCCGGGCTGAAACGACCATTGCATTCATCGTCATTTATGCTGCGATGCTTTTCGGTCGAGCGATCTGGCTGGACGACCCATTCAGCATCCCCATGCATCAGGTACAAAATGGTGCGCTGCTGATCTTCGCGTTTTTCATGATCTCGGATCCGAAGACCACACCCAACACGGCGACAGGACGAGTGCTATACGCCGCGCTCGTCGCGTCGGTCGCTTACACCATCCAATTCATTTACTACCAACCAAACGGCCCAATTCTGGCGCTGATCATGTGTGCCCCAACGGTGCCATTGATTGATGCTTTGTTGCACGGTCGAATTTATCGGTGGGAACAACCGGCTGAACATCAAATCGGCCAAATCAAAGGAGTGCTCTAATGCGAATCATCGCAACTATTCTCGCGGCGGCAATCACCGTCGCCGTCGCAACCACGGCTCAGGCGTTTTGCGGCTTCTACGTCGCGCGTGCCGACACGAGTCTGTTCAACAAGGCGTCGCAAGTCGTGCTTGTCCGTGATGACGATCGAACCGTCATAACCATGGCCAACGATTTCGAGGGCGATGTTGAAGACTTTGCCGTCGTCATACCGGTGCCCACGAAGATCGAACGCGAGCAGATCAATGTCGGCGATCGGGCCATCGTCGATCATCTGGACGCCTATACCGCACCGAGACTGGTCGAGTATCACGATCCGGATCCGTGCATGCGCTATGACCGTTACATGATGTCGCAGGATGCGGCTGCGCCTCGATCCGAGGCTTCCGAGGCGGCGAAGCGATCCGCGAAGTCCCTTGGCGTCGTCATCGAAGCGAGCTATACCGTCGGCGAATACGACATCCTGATCCTGTCTGCCGAGGATAGTGGCGGACTCATCAAGTGGTTAAAGAAGAACGACTACCGTCTGCCACGCGGCGCCGAAAAAGTAGTCGACAGCTACCTCAAACAGGACATGCGTTTCTTCGTCGCGAAGGTCAATATTGAGGAACAGTCGAAGCTTGGCTATCAATATCTGCGTCCCCTGCAGGTGGCCTATGAAAGCAACAAATTCATGCTGCCTATTCGACTCGGAACACTGAACGCGAAGGGTAAGCAGGAACTGTACATCTACGCATTAACTCGAACAGGCCGCGTCGAGACGACCAACTATCGAACCGTCAAAATGCCCAGCAACATGGATGTACCGGAATTCGTTCAGGGAGAGTTTGGGGAGTTCTATCGCGACATGTTTTCCAAACAGGTCGAAGCGGAAAACGAACGTGCTGTATTTCTCGAGTACGCCTGGGATATGAACTGGTGCGACCCGTGCGCCGCCGATCCTCTTAGTCAGCAAGATCTTCGCAAACTGGGTGTCTTCTGGCTCGGCGGCCAGGGCGGCAGCAAAGTCGTATCGCAGCCCGCCCAGAACGTCTTCGTCACTCGCCTGCACGTGCGCTACGACAGCGAGCATTTTCCTGAAGACCTGGTTTTTCAGGAAACCGGCGACCGTCAGAATTATCAGGGACGCTACGTTATCCGTCGCCCCTGGAAAGGCGAAGCGTCATGCGATATCAGTGCCTATCAGAACCAGGTTCGAGAGCGTCAGGAGCGTGAGGCGCAACAACTCGCCAACCTGACGGGCTGGGACATCGAAGATATTCGCAAGAAGATTCCGTTCCCGGACAAAACCGAGCCGAACAATGAGCCCTGGTGGAAGCGGATCTGGAGTTAAGAGAAAAGCCCCGGCAACAACCGGGGCTTTTTTTCGACGATGGTTCGATTATCTGAAGCGGCTCTGCAGTTTCTTCAGCTCTTTGCTACCCGGGTTCAGATCGTCAACTGGCAACTGCGACAATGGCGTATCAATATTGCCCATCAACTCATGCATTTCCGCGCGAGATTCGTCGAGATACAGCAGGCCCGTGGTGATCTCACCGGCGTTGAATCGCTCGCGTAAATACTTGAATGAGGACGCCCTGCTCGTCAGATCGTATTCCTTGTCAATTTTTCGGAAAACGATTGTGCTGCCATCATGCAATTTAATGGGCATTGCTTCGCCGACGTCGTAGGACGCCTTGATCTCCTCGCTTGGAGAAACGTAATCAATGTCGACGACATGGTGATAAAACTCCCGTGTGTGGGCGTAACTCTTGGTCGATCCTTCGTGGTCGTTGAACGTGACACAAGGGCTCACGATATCGACCAAGGCAAAGCCACGATGCATCAATGCTCCCTTTAGCAACGGCACCAACTGCTCTTTATCTCCGGAAAAACTTCTCGCGATGTAGGTCGCACCAAGACTCAGCGCCGTGCTGACAGCATCGATCGGCTCTTGCGTGTTCGGCAGTCCCTTTTTGGGCAAGCTGCCTATGTCAGCCGATGCCGAAAACTGGCCTTTGGTAAGACCGTATACACCGTTATTTTCGATGACGTAACACATATTGAGATTGCGCCGGATAGCATGTACAAATTGGCCAACACCGATCGACAGTGAATCGCCGTCACCGGAAACACCGATGTACTTCATTTCCCGGTTCGCCGCATTGGCACCTGTCGTCACAGAGGGCATGCGACCGTGGACAGAGTTGAAGCCATGCGACTGACTGACGAAATACGCGGGCGTCTTCGATGAGCAACCAATACCGCTCATTTTAGCCAGCATATGCGGCTCGATACCAAGCTCAAACACAGCCTGAATGATCGCTGCTGTTACAGAGTCGTGGCCACAACCTGCACACAGTGTCGATACCGTGCCTTCATAATCACGAGATGTCAGCCCGAGCTTGTTTTTGGGCATGCCCGGGTGAGCAACTTTCGGTTTCGCTATGTAACTCATTATCGTCTTCTCCGCTTAGGCCGCCCGGCCTTTCGCGATTTCGCCAAGCACTCCGTCTACAACAAAACCGGAATTGATCGGCATGCCATTGTAGTGGAGCAGTGGAACAAGCTTCATCTGGTCCGCCTCGATATCGTTGATCAGCAACGTACGCAACTGCCCATCACGATTTTGTTCAACCACGTAAACAACATCATGTTGCTTGATAAATTCACTGACCTCATCGCTGAACGGAAATGCCTTGATCCTGCAGTAGTTAAGGTTGACATCCCGCTTCGCCAACCGGTCGAGCGCCTCTTCACAGGCACCCCCACCGCTGCCGATCGTGATGATGCCCGCTTTGTTATTCTTGGAATATCGAATATGAGGTTTCGGCAATATCTTTCGAGCCGTTTCCCATTTGACCAGCAGGCGATCGACAACGTCCTGATAAGCCGCCGAGTCTTCTGTATAGGCGCCTAGTTTCGTGTGGCCCGATCCGCGTGTGAAATAAGCGCCTTTCGGATGCACGCCCGGCAATGACCGATATGGAATACCGTCGCCATCAACATCAAGGTAGCGATAGAAATTCTCCATTTCCTCAAGTTGTTCGGCGCTCAGTACCTTGCCGCGATCCGCTACGTAATCTTCATCCCACTGAAGTTCCGGAATCATCCAGTCGTTCATGCCGATATCGAGGTCCGACATCACGATGACGGCCGTCTGCAATCGTTCGGCCATGTCGAACGCATTCACCGCCGTGTAAAAACACTCTTCTGGGTCTGCAGGAAACAGCAACACATGCTTGGTGTCGCCGTGAGAGGCATACGCGCAGCTGATAATGTCGCATTGCTGCGTCCGCGTTGGCATACCTGTTGACGGGCCCGTGCGCTGCACGTTGAAAATAACCGTCGGTATTTCTGCGTAATAGGCATAGCCGATGAATTCGCTCATCAATGAAATACCCGGCCCACTGGTTGGCGTAAACGAGCGAGCGCCGTTCCACGCGGCACCGAGCACCATACCGATGGCTGCGAGTTCGTCTTCAGCCTGAATAATGCAGTACGTGCGCTTGCCAGATTCCGGCTCGATCCGATAACGCAAACAAAAGTCCCGGAAAGCATCCATCAGCGACGTGGACGGCGTGATCGGATACCAGGCTCCAACCGTCGCACCCGCATACATGCAGCCGAGGCCTGCCGCCGTATTGCCATCTATGATAATACTGCCCGAAGTTTCGTCCATGGCCTGGACGCTCATCGGCAGCGGACAGGAAATAGTATTCCGCGCTTGATCAAAACCCAACCGAATGGCCTGCATGTTGGAGTCAATCAGGTGTGTTTTCGCCGCAAACGTTTCCTCAAGCAAATTGGTAATCACGTCGAGGTCGATATCGAGTAAAGCAGCGACGGCGCCTACATACGCAATATTCTTCATAAGAATACGCGCTCGCGCTCCATCGAAATTTTCGTTGCACAATCTAGAAAACGGGATACCAATGACGGTGATATCGTCACGGCCCAGTTGCTGACCGCGTGGCCAGGTAGAATCGTAGATCAACCACCCGCCCGTCTTGACCTCGGCCATATCTCGAACATAGGTTTGCGCATTCATCGCTACCATGACGTCCACGCGATTTGAGCGTGACTTATAGCCGTCGCCCGTTACACGGATTTCGTACCAGGTCGGCAATCCCTGAATATTGGACGGAAAATAGTTCTTGCCGACAACCGGGATACCCATGCGGAATATGGACTTCATTATCAGGCTGTTCGCGCTAGCGGAGCCGGTGCCATTTACCGTGGCAATCTTAATGACGACGTCGTTTACTGTTGCCACTTGTACTCTCTAGGACCCGGACCCGGCCGCTGGCAGTGCTTGATCATCGGGTAATTCATCCTTTGCATAGGGAATCAGGATTTCCGATTTCTGCATGTCCCACGCACCGGTCGGACATCGCTCCGCACACAGACTGCAATGTACGCACAGATCCTCGTCCTTGATCATCACTCTGCCGGTATGCGGCAAACCCGCCGAAATATACAGGGCCTGCTCATGATTCTCGGCCGGCGCGGTCAAGCGTGTCCGCAGCTCGTCCTCTTCGCCGTTTTTCGTAATCGTCAGACAATTGACCGGGCAAATGTCAATGCAGGCATCACACTCGATACAAAGGTCTGCCGTGAATGCGGTTTGAATATCGCAATTGAGACAGCGCTCAACCTCCTGCACCGCCTGTTCGGCCGTAAAGCCAAGCTCAACTTCGATGTCGATCTTCTTGAAGCGCTCCAGAAGATCAACGTGCGGCATCAATCTGCGCTCCGCGCCGTCGTAGTCATTGGAGAAACTCCACTCATGCATGCCCATTTTCTGGCTCGCAAGATTCAAGCCATCCGGCAGACGATCGGTGATACTTTCGCCCTGGCAGTAACGGTGGATGGAGATAGCCGCCTGATGGCCGTGCTCCACAGCCCAGATGATGTTCTTCGGTCCGAATGCCGAGTCACCACCAAAAAACACGCCATCGCGACCACACATCATGGTGGAAGCATCGACGATCGGGCAATCCCAGTCGTTGAATTCGATACCGATATCGCGCTCGATCCACGGAAACGCGTTGTCCTGACCAATGGCCAGAACGACATCGTCGCAGGGAATAATCTTCTCCCCCATAATCGTGCCGCGATCGATGCGACCGTTTTCGTCAACCTGATACTCCATCAATTCGAACTTCATGCCGACTAATTTGCCGTCTTCGATCACAAATTCTTTCGGCGAATGATTGATCAGGATTTCAACGTTTTCTTCTTCAGCGTCTTCAAGCTCCCACGCGGACGCTTTAAAGAATCCGCGTGGCTTTCTGGCCATGACCTTGACGTCTTCTGCGCCAATGCGAAGCGAGGTCCGGCAACAATCCATCGCCGTGTTACCCACGCCAATAATCAGCACTTTCTTGCCGACTTCCTTAATGTGCTCAAAGGCAACGGACTCAAGCCAGTCTATTCCGATGTGGATACGATCCGAATCGTAGCGGCCCGGAATTTCAAGATTCTTGCCTCGCGGTGCGCCCGTGCCGACAAATACGGCGTCGTAGTTCTCGTCCAACAGCGCTTTCAGGCTGTCGATCGGATGATTCAGCTTCAGGTCTACCTTCATGTCCAGGATGTAGCCGATTTCTTCATCGAGCACTTTTGGCGGCAGGCGGAACTGCGGGATATTGGTACGCATGAGGCCGCCTGTTGTTTTCAGGGCCTCAAAAATCGTGACTTCATATCCGAGCGGTGCCAAATCGTTTGCGACGGCCAACGACGCGCAACCGGCACCAATCAGGGCGACTTTTTTGCCGTTACTGGTTTCGGGCGCAGTGGGCAGCATCGCGGTGATGTCGTCGCGATTATCTGCTGCGACACGCTTCAATCGGCAAATGGCAACGGGCTTCTCTTCAACGCGACCGCGACGACAGGCGGGCTCGCAGGGTCGGTCACAGACACGGCCAAGAATGCCGGGAAAAATATTGGATTTGCGGTTCTCCATGTAGGCCTCGGAGAAGTCGCCTTGCGCAATCATACGGATGTACGCCGGAACGTCGGTGTGAGCGGGGCAGCCCCACTGGCAGTCGACTACCTTATGGAAGTATTCAGGGTTCGAAGTATCTGTTGGCTTCATTCAGATGTTTACGCCGGGCATACCCTTCACCCTTAGTCGTTGCGGTGCCTAGTTTCGCGCTAGCATAGCGAGATCACAGGGAAAGTAAACAGTTTCCGTCGACTCAGCGTGCGCGACCAAACTCAAGCTTTTGGCCGGCCACATTACCGGTGAGTTTTCCGTCGCGATAAACCACTTGGCCATTGATGATGGTCGTGTCGATACTGGACGTGAATTCATGTCCTTCGAAGGGTGACCACTGACATTTACTGAGCAGGTTCGACGTATCGACTCGATAGGGCGTGTTTGGATCGACAATCACCAGGTCGGCAAACCAGCCTTCCCTGACATAGCCGCGTTCGGCGACACCAAAAATATCGGCTGACGCGTGGCAGGCTCTGTCGACGATGAGTTCGATGCTGATCTGGTTCTGAGCGGCCAGATCGAACAATGTCAGAAGCGCATGCTGCACCAACGGTAATCCTGCCGGGGACTTGAAGTACGACTCAGCCTTCTCAGACGCGGTGTGCGGGGCATGATCCGTCGCGATAACATCGATACGCCGATCGTTCAAAGCGGCGATCAACGCTTCGCGGTCTTCTTTTCGCTTGATCGCAGGATTGCATTTGATGCTGGGGCCCAGCTCGTCATAGCGAGATTCATCAAACCACAGGTGATGAACGCAAACTTCTGCCGTTATTCGTTTCTCGGATCGATGCGCATTCGAGAACAGCCCCATTTCAACCGCCGTGGTTAGATGCAGAATATGCAGTAGCGCATCGTGGCGAGAGGCCAGGTCGAAAGCAAAACTGGAAGACTTGTAACAGGCCTCCGCTGATCGAATGGACGGATGCTCTCTGAACGGCACGTCGTCGCCGAATCGTTCTCGCGCAGCGGCCTCGTTCGCCCAGATCATCGGTGAATCCTCACAATGTGTGAGAACAATGGTCGGTGCATGCTCGAACAGTTTTTCCAGCGCTTCCGGATTGTCGACCAGCATGTCGCCTGTCGATGCGCCCATGAAAGCCTTGATGCCCGCGGCCTCGCCCACCTGTAAGGCCTTGACCTCTTCAATATTGCTATTGGTCGCGCCGAGGTAAAAACCGTAGTTGGCCGTGCACCGGTTCGCGGCACTGAAATACTTGTCGCGGAGTGCCGAACGCGTGGTTGTCTGTGGGTTAACGTTCGGCATGTCCATGAAGCTGGTTATTCCGCCAGCTGCGGCCGCCGCCGACTCGGTCGCCAGATCCCCTTTATGGGTCATACCCGGCTCGCGAAAATGAACCTGATCGTCGATCATGCCCGGCAACAAGTACTTACCCGCAAGATCAATGACGGCGGCTTCCGAAGGAGCGCTGATCGATGGACCGACCTTGGCGATACGTTCGCCGTCGATCAGAACATCCACGTCCCGGATTTCGCCCTCGTTGACGAGTCTCGCGTTCGTTAGTAGAAGCTTGCTCAAGTGGCCAGTCCTGCCGTTGGGAGCCTGCATTATGGAAGGGTCACCGGATGATTACCATTGGAAGTGCTCCTGATAGCCAATATTTTTGCGGATAGGCCTCTGGTGTGCGATAACCGCGACATGGACGCCACTCATTACCTCGATTTGATCCGCGACGCGAAAGTTTACGACGTCGCCATCGAATCGCCGCTCGAACTCGCGACTATTCTCTCGTCTCGGACCAACAACCGAATCCTGATGAAGCGAGAAGACCTGCAGCCTGTGTTCTCCTTCAAGCTGCGCGGCGCCTACAATAAGATCGCCGGACTCAGCCACGAAGCGCTGAGCAACGGCGTGATCTGCAGCTCCGCCGGCAATCACGCCCAGGGCGTTGCACTCGCGGCGAAGAAACGAGGCGTACGTGCCGTTATCGTGATGCCAGTGACTACTCCGACGATCAAGGTCGACGCCGTTCGGGCACTGGGCGGCGAAGTCGTGCTGAGCGGCGATGCCTACGACGATGCGTATACGCACGCACGCCAACTCGAAAGCGAACAGCAGCTAACTTTCATACACCCTTTTGATGATCCTGCCGTCATCGCGGGCCAGGGGACGATCGGCGCGGAAATACTGAAACAGACAGGAGCCGATATCGATGCAGTATTCGTCCCCATTGGCGGCGGCGGACTCATCGCCGGCATCGCCACCTGCATTAAACTGCAACACCCGAACATCCGAATAATTGGCGTCGAACCGGATGATTCAGCGGCGATGCGCGATTCGCTGGCGGCCGGGAAGCCCGTCTCGCTCGATCACGTCGGCATTTTCGCCGATGGTGTTGCCGTGCGCAGGGTTGGGGATGAGACTTTTCGGCTTTGTAAAGAGTTTGTCGACGAAGTCATTACCGTCGACACAGATCAATGCTGCGCTGCGATCCGCGATATTTTCGAAGACACCCGATCGATTGTTGAGCCGGCGGGTGGCCTGGCCGTCGCAGGCGCGAAGAAATACATTGCAGAGAATCAGATCAGCGATCAGACCCTGGTAACGATCAGTTGCGGCGCGAACGTCAACTTTGATCGACTGCGACATATCGCAGAGCGGGCGGCCGTTGGCGATCAAACCGAGATGCTTATCGCCGCAGAAATTCCCGAGGAACCGGGGAGTTTCCGTCGTTTTTGCGAGGTCCTTGGACGTAAAAGCATCACGGAATTCAATTACCGCTACGCCGATACCAATAAGGCGCACATTTTCGTGGGCGTGCAATTATCCAGTGGTCGAGAGGAGGCGAGTTCATTATTGTCGGACTTGGTCGCGGCAGGCTTTCCCGTCGTCGATTTGAGCGACAACGAAATGGCCAAGCTGCATGTTCGTCACATGGTGGGCGGACGATCGACGGATGTGCAAAACGAACGGCTGTTCCGCTTTGAGTTCCCTGAGCGGCCGGGTGCACTTCTCGATTTCCTGAACGCGATCGGCACCGATTGGAACATCAGTTTGTTTCATTATCGTAATCACGGCTCCGACCACGGTCGCGTCCTGGCCGGCATCGATGTGCCGGAATCTGAGACTGAAAAACTGGAGTCGCATCTGCAGGAACTGGGCTACGCGCATTGGGAAGAAAGCGGCAATCCCGCTTATGCGATGTTTTTGTCCTGATGAATGGCTTGCTAAGGATCTAGTCCCTGAACGACGAGTCGCGCCGCTCAAGTTTTCGCAACAGACCCGGCCAAATCAGTGCGCCGCCCAAACCTTTCGTCACCTCCTCGGCCTGCGCTTGAATACCGTCGACGATCGGGGTTGGCACGTGAATCAACTCGCCTCCTGACGATTGCGCCATCACCTGAATCTGGCAGGCCGTTTCCAGCATATACATCATGAGGAAGGCGTCCGCGACCGTCGCGCCCGCCGTCAGCAAGCCGTGGTTTCGCAATATCATGGCGTTGCTGTGACCGAGGTCCGACACGAGCCGCGACTTTTCATCGTCATTCAGCGCTACGCCTTCATAGTTGTGATACGTAATCATGGCGTAGGGGAACAGCGACGTTTGGCAAAGCGGCAACAGGCCCTCGGCCTGAACCGAAACGGCGACACCCGCTTTCGAATGAGTATGCAAAACGCAGCCAGCATCATGTCGTACTTCGTGTACGGCGCTGTGGATGACGAAACCGGCTGGGTTAACGTCGTAGGGAGAATCCAGAACCTTTTCGCCATTGAGATCCACTTTGATCAGACTGCTTGCCGTGATCTCTTCAAACATCATGCCGTAAGCATTGATCAGGAAATGATGCTCAGTCCCCGGTACTCGCGCCGAGACATGGGTGAATACGAGGTCATCCCAGCCGTACAACGCAATCGCCCGGTAGCACGCCGCGAGATCGACTCGCGTCCGCCACTCCTCTTCCGACACCTGGTCTCTTACTGTGCGTTCGCTGCTCATTGTGTTCCCCGATCATTCAATCTGGCGGTGGTTGCGCATGAAACATTAAGGATGTTGATCCTACCGTGTCTTATTCCATTTTGTTTGCAACCATTTTTGCTTGGCGTGCATCAAATAATCATACGAAATGCGAAAGGCGCACAGCAATGAAGTCGACGTGCTGATCGCCGAAGAGGTTAGCGAAACTAACTGATAATCCCTTATGCTGTTTGTTTCGTACTGAATGGCGGTGGCCCTTGGTCACCGCCATTTTTTTACCACATTTCCCGCATTCGAGCGGCGACATCGATCTGCCGGTCGGAGCGCAATTTAAACTGTCCGGCACGTGCGTCCGGGCGCCCCTCAAACCGCTTTTCCATGGTCGCAAGCAAGCGCTCCGTCATGAAGCGACTGCGCGCTCCGTAGACATGCTTGTCACCATCCCGGCGCTGCTGGGTCACGTGAAAGCGAAGCGGCGCGATCAACGACAAGGACTGTTTCGCGCGTGTCATCGCAACGTACAAGAGCCGGCGCTCTTCCTCGATCATTTCGGGCTTTCCCGTCGCGAACTCAGAGGGGAAGTTTCCATCGGATACATTGAGAACGAATACAGACTCCCACTCTTGCCCTTTCGCCGAATGCACCGTCGACAAAATCAGATAGTCCTCATCCAACAAAGGATCACCCGCAAGATCACCCGCCGCCGACGGCGGGTCCAACGTCAATTCGGTTAGAAAACGTTCGCGCGTCGGGTAGCGCCCGGAGATTTGCTCGAGTTGTTCGAGGTCCGCTTCACGAGTCTCCAGCCCGTCGTAAATCCGCTCGAGATACGGTTGGTACCAACGTCGCACAGCGGATAATTGCGACTGCCACATTTGCTCATCGAATTCGGCACTGGACAGTGACGTCAGCAAGTCACAAAAGGCCGGCCACTCTGCGCCAGCCGCGGCCGGAGGGCGAAACTCGCGCAGTGCAGAAAACAGGTGATCGCCAACGGCCAAATGCTCAAAACACCGTGCCGCGTTTGCCGGGCCCATTCCAGGCATGAGTTTCAACACCCTGAAAGCCGCGACTTCGTTCTTCGGATTTTCCGCCCACTTCAATACCGACAACAGGTCCTTGACGTGTGCCGCCTCCAGGAATTTAAGGCCGCCGTATTTCACGTAGGGAATGTTGCGCCGTAAGAGCTCCAGTTCCAGACGGTCACTATGATGCGAACCTCGAAACAGAACCGCCTGGTCCTGCAAGCGCATTCCAAGTTCTCGATTTTCCAGAATCGACTCGACGACGTACTCCGCTTCCGCATCACTGTCTTCCACGGTAACGTAACGCGGTTTTTCGCCGTCCCTGCGCTCGGAAAAAAGATTTTTCTTGTACTGCCGTTCGCTTTCCGCAATCAGACAATTTGCACTATCGAGTACGGGTTGAGTCGAGCGGTAATTTTGCTCCAGGGTAATGACTCGCGCGCTCGGCATGTACTGGTCCGGAAAGCCAAGAATATTTTCAACCTCGGCCGCGCGAAATGAATATATGGACTGCGCGTCGTCTCCGACGACGGTCATCCCCTGCCCGTCCGGCTTCAGTGCATTCAATATTCTGGCTTGGGTCAGGTTTGTGTCCTGGTACTCATCGACCAGTACATGGTCGAACGACGATCCGATTTGCTCGGCGAACTCCTGCTCAGCCACCAGGTGACTCCAATACAAAAGCAAGTCGTCGTAATCGAGCGTCTGATTCTGCTGTTTTCGAACGACGTAATGGCGAAAGAGTTCAGCCAGTTCATCGGCCCAGTCGCTGCACCAGGGATACGTGGCATCCAGAGTTTCAGCCAACGGCTGTCCTGTATTGACGCAGCGCGAATAGATAGCGAGGCACGTGTCCTTTTTGGGAAACCGTCGAGACGTCCGGGTCAACTTCAACTCATGGCGCACAACATCGATCATGTCGGCAGCATCGCCCCGGTCGAGGATCGAAAACCCCGGATCGAGTGCGAGATTGTGTGCGAAACGACGCAGCAGGCGATTAGCAATTGAATGGAAAGTCCCGGACCACGGTAGTCCGCCTGAGGGCATTACGGCCGTGCCCATTCCCTTGGTGGCCAGACGAACGATCGATTCGACACGTCGTGTCATTTCCTGCGACGCCCGACGCGTGAATGTCAGCAACAAAATACGCTCCGGGCTCACGCCAGAAATCACCAGGTGCGCGACTCTGTGAGCCAAGGTCATCGTTTTGCCGGTACCCGCCCCCGCAATAACCAGCAGCGGTCCCGAGGAGAAAGTACCGGTATCGGCAGGTTCGCCATACTCGGCAGCCTGCCGCTGTGCCTTGTTCAGCGTTCCAAGATGGTCAAAGGCCTCTGTCGCAAGCTGCACGGCACTTCCTCGCAAAAGTCTGTATTTTTATACAGTACTGTATGTATTTACAAGGGTTGGGACAGAAAGCTTTCGATTTGCTCCGCGAGGCGGTCCGGGGCCTCAAAGTGAATCATGTGGCCAACCCCAGGAACGGTGCCGGATTGGCTGTTCGGGAATGGCAAATTCGCGGTACTGCCAAATTGAGTGGCAAATGGACTCAACTCCCCGCTGATCAGCAGGACATCCGCGGTAATCTCTCGCCAGCATGCCTCCGCCTCGGCCCGCCGATACAACACCGGATTCGGCAGCTTGTGATTGGGGCTCGCGCGAAGGCGGACCTGGCCATCGACTTCGTAAGCCCATTCACGCGCAACGAAGTCGGCCTGCGCTTCGCTCAATGCCGGACTTCGCTTTCGTATTTTTGATGCGAGGCTTTGCATGTCTTTATAGGTCGAAAATGAAATCTGACTCAGACCCGCTTCAATCCATTGACGGTAACGTGTCGGCGCGTCCTCGGTATCCGAATCTGCCAGTCCGAAGCCTTCGATATTGACGATCCTGGAAACGCGTTCCGGCATGGTACCGCCATACAAAGAACACACATTCGCGCCCATGCTGTGGCCGACCAGCGATACCGGTGCCTGGGGAGAGTAGTGATCGAGAAGTCCGTGTAAATCGGCCAGATAATCCGGAAACCAGTAGGAGGCGCTGCTATCCGCCGTCCGCCCGAAGCCCCGCCAATCGGGTGCAATCACCCGCCAATCAGATTCCAGTGCATCAACCACAAACTGAAACGTTGAGCCCATATCGGCCCAGCCATGCAGATAAAAACAAAGCGGCGCATCTTCGTTACCCCACTCGTTCACGCAATACTCGACGCCTCGAATAGTCAGCGTTCGGGTCTTTCTTGCGACGCGCGGTTGATACTTTTGATTGTCGGTCATTGTCAGGAGTCATACGCTGTCTTCGCAGCACTCATTACTATGTTACGTCAGGTCGTGTATAAAACAGCATGAATCCTCAAATGAAGCTATAAGAATCGAAGAATGACTGCATGACGTTCGAGATCGCGATGGTCCTCGGCATACTGGTTATCTCGCTAGTACTTTTTATTAGCGAAGTCATCCGTATGGACGTCGTTGCGCTCCTCGTCCTCGGCGCGCTCGCGGTCACGGGCCTGGTCGACTCGAATGAGGCCTTTGCAGGCTTCAGCAATAGCGCCGTAATTACAGTCTGGGCAATGTTCATTCTCAGCGAAGGCCTGACCCGCACCGGCATCGCGGACATCATTGGACGCCAGGTAATGCGTATTGGCGGCCATCGAGAAGTCACACTCATCTTCGTCATCATGATCACCGGTGCCGTTCTATCCGCCTTCATGAACAACATCGGCGTTGCCGCCCTGATGCTCCCGGTTGTCGTCGAAGTCGCGCGACGAACCGGCGTGGCCGCGTCTCGATTGTTGATGCCACTGGCGTATTCAACGCTTCTCGGCGGCCTCACGACGCTTATTGGTACGCCACCCAACCTGCTGATCAGTGAATCTCTTGTGCTCGGCGGATACGAGCCGTTCGGTCTATTCGATTTTACGCCAATGGGCGGAATCGTCATGGTCATCGGCGTGGTATTTGTTGTTGTGGGCGGGCGCTTTCTTTTGCCCAAACACAGCACCAAGCATGGCAAGCACGTTAGTCAGCGAAGCCTGCGTTCGCGTTACAAGTTGCAAGAACGCACATTCATGATGCACGTGCCAATGAATTCGGTTCTGGTCGGGAAAACACTCAGTGAAACCCGTATCGGCGCATCAACCGGATTGATCATCCTGTCGCTGTTGCGCAACGGTCGAAATGAAACGCTACCCAGACGCCAGACCGTCATTCGCGGAGGCGACGGTTTACTGGTGCAGGGTCGTATCGATCAGTTTCGCGAGTTACGCCGTTGGAGCGATCTGGTTATCGAACGTGAATCGTCCGTTCTCAAGTCCATGGTCGCGTCGAAAGTCATCTACGCTTCGGTGGTACTAACAGAAGGATCACCCGTTGTATCGGAACTGATCCGACATGCCGCTTTCAGGACGCGTTTTGATGTTGCCGTCGTCGGCATTCTTCGCAAAGGGAAATACCGCCTGACCAATCTTGCTTACGTTCCCCTCAGAGCGGGAGACCAGCTGCTGGTGCAGGGCGAGGTTGATGCGATTGGCCACCTTGAAAAGATTTCGGACTTTCAGGACGTCACGATTTATTCACCGGAACAATTGCAGGATACCTACCAAACGGACGAGAGAATGTTCGTCGTCCGGGTGCCCAAAGACAGCGATCTCGCGGAAGAGACTCTGCGAAAAAGCCGTCTGGCCGACGTATTCGACTTTCGCGTACAGGCAATATTTCGCGACGGTGAGCTCACGGTCATGCCGCGCGGCGACGAAATTTTGCTCGGTGGGGATCTCTTGTTGATCGAGGGCCAGCAAACCGATCTCGATGTACTCCGCGGTATGCAGGAACTCGAGATTGACACCAAGGTGCCGGGCAATCTTGGCTCGCTCGAGTCTGACCGATTGACGTTGATGGACGCGACGCTCGACCCACGCACGTCTCTGGCGGGTCGAACCGTTGGCGCAATGAACTTCCGCGAACGCTACGGCATCGAGCTCGCTGGCATATGGCGAGAGGGAGAAACCATCGGAACCGAGCTCGCGGACGAGCGCCTGCAGATTGGGGACGCACTGTTACTCCTGGGTCCTCGCGCTCGGCTGAAGTTGCTGACGTCGGATTCCGATTTTCTGGTTCTCACGCCGTTGGGGCAAAAACCACCCGATACACGAAGGGCACCGCTTGCCGCGCTCATCATGGCGGCAGTGGTCGGCTCGGTTATGGCCGGCTACGCGCCGATTTCCGTCGCGGCCGTCATCGGCGGCACCATCATGGTGCTGACCGGCTGCCTGAATATGGAACAGGCCTACCGCGCCATAGACTGGCGAGCCATTTTCCTGATCGCTGGGATGTTGCCACTTGGAACCGCGATGCAAGACAGCGGCGCGGCGATTTACCTGGCCAATCAGGTAATGGGCTTACTCGGCGATGCAGGGCCATGGCCGGTCATTATGGGTCTTTATATTTTGACAGCGATGGCGACGATGATTATTCCGACGGCCGCGCTCGTTGTTCTGATGTCGCCAATTGTTTTGTCCGCTATGTCGGAAATGGGGCTGCAGCCTGAAACTGCGATGATGGCTGTCGCCATGGCCGCGTCTGCAAGCTTCACCAGTCCGATCTCGCATCCGGCAAATATCCTCGTCATGGGCCCCGGCGGCTATCGATTCGTTGACTACCTGAAAGTCGGCGTGCCGCTCACGATCGTCGTCTTCATTACGGTCATGTTCTTGCTGCCGATACTGTGGCCGCTGGTGCCGGTCTAGGTGAGCGCCTTGTTGTTTTTTCTGGAGTCACATCGTGGTTGAAAAAGTCGTCATCGTCGGCGCAGGACACGCTGCTGGCCAGCTGGTTGCATCGCTTAAGCAACGAAAGTTTGCGGGCGATATTGTGCTTATTGGCGATGAGCCGTACCTACCGTATCAGCGTCCACCTCTTTCGAAGAAGTTTCTCGCAGGAGAATTGGCGGCCGATCGACTCTACGTCAAACCGGAAAGTTTCTATGAGGATTCGCAGATAGACGTGCGACTCGAAACACGCGTCACAGAAATCGACCGCGAGCGGAAGACACTCAAAACAGACAGTGATGACGAGATTCAATACGACAAATTGATTCTCGCGCTTGGGTCCCGGGTTCGCCGATTACCCATTGACGGTGCTGATCTTGACGGAGTGCATTATCTTCGAAGCATCGCCGACGTCGATGGCATCCGAAGCGAAATTGGCAAAAAGAAGAGTGCCGTGATCGTCGGGGCCGGCTATATCGGTCTGGAAGTTGCCGCTGTTATTCGCCAGCTGGGACTGGATGTCACCGTTGTGGAAATGGCCGATCGGGTGATGAGCCGCGTAGTCTCTCCCGAAATCTCGGACTTCTACCAAATTGAACACAGCAATCAGGGAGTCCGGCTGCGCCTCTCTACAGGCGTATCGGCATTTCGTGGTGATGGTCGTGTTGAGGCCGTGGAGACTGACGACGGAGAGCTGATACCGGCAGATTTTGTCGTGGTTGGTGTCGGCATTGATCCGAATACGGAAATCGCCAGCGCAGCAGGTCTTATTGTCGACGACGGGATTGTCGTCGATGATCGCTGCCAAAGCAGCGACCCCGACATTTACGCAGTGGGTGACTGCTCGAACCATCCAAACTCGATTTACGATCGGCGCTTGCGGCTGGAATCGGTGCACAATGCGTTGGAGCAGGCCAAGACCGCCGTCAGCAATATTTGCGGTGTTGAGTCACATTACTCGCAAGTGCCCTGGTTCTGGTCTGATCAGTATGACCTCAAGCTACAAATCGCCGGGCTGTCCGAGGGCTACGACGATATTGTCATTCGCGGAAATCCAGCCGATCGTTCATTCGCGTGTCTTTATCTGCGAGACGGAAAACTCATCGCTACGGACGCCGTCAATTCGCCGAGGGACTTCGTGCAGTCAAAAGCGTTGATCGCAGCCGGAACTAAGATCGACCGTGAAAAACTGGGGGATACCGAGGTGCAACTGAAAGACTTGTCTGAATAGACGCTATTCTTCTTCGGAGTATTCGAGGTCCTGATCAGGCAGCTCGATTAACAGCTGCCCCTCAGCGGCGACCGCTCCACCATCGACGCGCCATGCCCGAACCGAAAGCGACTCGACGCCGAGCATCGCGAGACCCTGGAACTCGCCAGAACCGCCGGTCACTCTTGCAGTTTCCAGTGCACCGGGACCCGACGTCATGTTGCCGAGCCAGACTCCCTTCCAGGTACCGGCCGAGTTTCTATACGCGGGAAAAACTACGTCTCGCAAGTAGTTCCAGTAGTTCTCCGTTTGCTCGATAAAGAACCCGCCGCGGCCAGGCAAATACACATACCAAACGCTGTCGGCCAAGGCCTGACCTCCTAAAAGTCGTGTCTTCTCCGATGCCGATGAAAATTTTATGCCAAGGCCGGTCGGCTGATTTCGACCATCCCAGAGTACCGTCGCCATGGCAGATGTCTGCCGAATCGACGCCTCCCAGAGCTGCAGGACCTTTTCGGGATGCGGGTTGATGCGTGACTCGCCGTCGTTGGAATACACGATCGCGTCCGAGGCAACCGCTGTGTAGCCCAATGTCACTGTCTGCGAATCGGTAACCGCCAATGGCGACAAGGCCGGTTTATTGATAAACGGGTTATACACAAGACAAGCGACAAATATTGCCGCGCCTGTCAGCAGCCCGAGAAGTAGTACGATGATGTATTTCATTCGAGCGACCCCTGGCCGTTGTCACTCTCAAACTCATCGACTCGCTCTGCTCTACCGACATAGGTCGCCAACAGTTCGATCCGGCCGGCTGGCGCATCCACCTCGCCGGAGGTATCGGATACCCAGCGCTCAGCAACGCTTCCCATCAGCGGTTCAAATTCCCGCGATCCGGTACGAATTCGGCCGTTCCGATGTCCGTTTTCTTGTGGAGTCGATTCCATATTCACATAGAGCGACCCTCTGGCTGGCAAGTGAACTAGCCAATCGATCACATCGGAGTCTTGCTCTTTGGCAACCGTTCGCGCCGCGACGCCAACAACAGTGTCACGAGCGTTGCGAATCTTGAATATCTCTGTGCTGACGTTCGCGAGAATGGGGTCGTCTGGCCACATCAGACCAACGGGAAGGCCCGAAGCCTCGCCCGCAGTGCCGGCCATCACCCTGTCCATTGGAACATTGATGTGAAACGACTCGTGGTTACCGCCGTTTGGCGCAACGGTAATAATCGACATCTCTCGATGTTGATCCACGACTGGAATTGCGTACAGCGCTCCGGCTGCAGCCGCTACTCCCAGCAAAACTCCAATAATAAATGTCTTTAGCAAAACAATTTCACCACGCAATGTCTGTGTGTACTGATCGTACCGCAGCAAGTTTAGTTAAATTGGGCTCGCGGCAACAACGAATACGGCCTGTTTTGTGACAGACCGCACACGAATTAGCCATGGAACATGCTGATTTTCCAGCAATTCAATCTTTCGGGGCCATTTGCGGTGTCTGGCGGTCCCGGTACAATTCGTCAGCCATGAGGAAAAACCACAGGATTCGATCGATAATGACATTACCCATTTGTTTGTGGTCAGGCCCCAGAAACGTTTCGACCGCCTTGATGTACAGCTTTGCTCAGCGGCAGGATGTGCGAGTTGTCGATGAGCCGCTGTACGGACATTATCTACGAATCAGCGGTGCGGACCACCCAGGACGTCAGGACATCATTGATGCGATGAATTGCGATGGGGATGCAGTCACACGAGAGCTTCTGTATCAGCAATCACTGGATTCGTCACGCGTACTTTTCATCAAACACATGGCGCACCATCTGCGCGATCTGGATCTCGACTTCCTGCGTGAAACGCGCAATGTATTTCTCGTTCGCGACCCCCGGGAAATGTTGCCTTCCCTTGCGGTTCAGCTGCCCCGGGCCTCTCTGCCTGACACGGGCCTGCAACGTCAATGGGAGCTGTTTGACGAAATGGCAAACCGTGACCAAAACCCAATCGTGCTGGACTCTCGTGAGCTCTTGCTGAATCCTGAAAACGTATTGCGTCAGCTTTGCGCGCATCTCGATCTGGAGTTTGACCCCGGCATGTTGAACTGGGACGCAGGCGCTCGTAAGGAGGATGGCGTTTGGGCGCCACACTGGTATCACGCCGTGCACAAGAGCACCGGATTCGCGACCTATCAAGCCAAGACGGATTTTCCGGACCATTTGCAGGCATTGTTCGAGGAATGTCTGCCCTGGTATGAAAAACTCTACCAACATTCGCTGCGCGCTAGTGCGGCAGGAGAACAATGTGAATCTTCCTGATCCGAGAAATGCCGATATTCTGGTCCACGTTGGCGGAGCGCTGAAGCCCCGAGCCCAAGCGACGGTCTCCGTTTTTGACAGCGCCGTACAAGGTGGTGATGCGGTATGGGAGGGGCTTCGAGTTTACAACGGTCGAATCGCTGAACTTGACGGTCACCTCGAACGTCTACAGAACTCGGCCAAGACGCTGGCATTCGAAGGCGTCCCCTCCTCTGACGAGGTTCGCACCGCAGTCTTCGATACGCTTGAAGCGAATGGCATGCGCGACAATGCTCACATTCGGTTGACATTGACGCGCGGTGAAAAAGTTACGTCGGGTATGAACCCGCGATTTAATCAGTCCGGTTGCACACTCATCGTGCTGGCGGAATGGAAGCCGCCGGTTTACTCCGACGACGGAATCCGGGTGATTACCGCCTCCACTCGACGCAATACTCCCGAGTGTCTGGACTCGAAAATACATCACAACAATCTACTCAATAATATTCTCGCCTCCATCGAAGCAAACGTTGCCGGTGCTGATGCAGCCGTAATGTTGGACGTGAATGGATTCATCTCCGAAACGAACGATACGAACATCTTTCTTGTAAACGACGGAGAGGTATTAACACCGCACGCAGACAGTTGCCTGCCCGGGCTTACGCGAAAAATGATTCTCCGCATCTGCCGCGACGAAGATATTCCGGCTCAGGAAAGAAACTTGTCGCTAACGGAGCTTTATACCGCTGACGAAGCATTCACCAGCGGAACGATGGGTGAGTTGACGCCCGTTCTCGAAGCCGACGGTCGAACAATTGGCAACGGCGCATCCGGCGACCTCACCAAAAGACTTCAGAAGCTGCACCGAACATTCGCGTATGAGAACGGGTCACCGCTACCGTTTTAGCCAAAGTACTGCGACAAGTATTCGTCCAAACTGACCGAGTCGTCCGCTTCAATCTCAGCTTGCCGCTGAATTGACTCGCTGGCTTCTTTCCGGAGCATTTCGCTTGACGCTTCGTTCGGTTGAGCAATCGATGCGAAGTAGTCTCGATGGCTGCGAGCCATCGCCAGCGCAAACCCAAAGAATCCGGTGTTTTCGCTTTCCATCTCGGCGATAATTCGAGCGGAAGGTGTTAATTCCGGCTGATCAACGAGCTTCTGCATCAATCGAACAGCATCCGAGTAGGCGTCATTGTCATCGTGCCTGTCGATCTCTTCAGCAACAGCAAGTACACCATCGATTATCTCGTGCGCCCATTCCTTCACCGATATGGCGCGGCCGTTTCGAGAAAGGCGGAATTCGGGATCGCGGCCTTGCTTGGCGGTTTGTGCCTGGTTGCTGGCAATTTCTCGAAGCTCTTCCTCATCAAATTTCGGGCTATCCGCGAGCAGGCAATAGATGAGGAAAGCCTCCATGAAGCGCATTGCGTTCTGATTGATCCCGCAAGGGTCAAACAGGTTGATGTCCAGAGAACGAACTTCGACATACTCGATGCCGCCGCGCTGCAGTGCCGCCGTCGGTCGTTCACCCGACGTCGCCACTCGTTTTGGCCTTACCGGCGAATAGAACTCGTTTTCGATCTGTAGCAAATTCGCATTCAATTGTCGGTAGCGACCATCGACTTTGATGCCGATTTCTTCGTACGACGGCTCCGGTGTTTCGATGGCCGTTGCCAAGTCCCGAACGTACTCGTCAAGACTGTTTAAAGAGATGTTGATGCGTGACTGGTTTTGATTGGTGTAGCCGAGATCGCTCATTCGTAGCGACGTCCCAAAGGGCGCGAAGTAGGTTTCGTCGTTGAACGACTGCATCGATGAGACATCTCCACTGCCGAAGGATTTACAAAGAGCCGGTGATGCACCGAAAAGGTAAAGAACAATCCAGCCCATGCGTTGAAAGTTTCTGATCAGAGCAAGATATTGTTCGGAGCGAAAACCATCGACGTCCGTCGTATCGCCGAGTAAGTCGCGATAAGCCGGCCAGAACGATTTCGGAAGAGAATAGTTGAAGTGAACGCCGGCGATGCTTTGCATTTGTCGGCCGTATCGATACCCAAGGCCACGCCGATAGATCGTTTTCATTTGCCCGACGTTCGACGTGCCATACCGGGCCAAAGGAATGCTGTCGTCGGCCGGAATCCCGCACGGCATGCTGGCTGGCCACAACATCTCGTCACCGAGCTCTGAATAGGTAAACTGATGGATATCACAAACGCAGCGCAACGCTTCCCAGGTCGTCGTGAAAGCGGGAGTGACGAACTCCAGCAGCGCCTCGGAAAAATCAGTAGTGATGTATCGGTTGGTTAACGCGGAGCCCAGGCCGATAGGATGTTCGAGCATCGACAGGCTGCCGTCATCAGCAACTCGCAACGATTCTTTTTCGATTCCTTTCAGTCCGCCATACAACAAATCGCCGCCTGTGGCGGCAATGGCGCTCAATCGTTTTTCGAAATTCTGCTTCAATAAACTTTCCTGTATCCGGCAGTTACCGCCGCGGTCAGTTTTACCATAAGAGTGCGGCATACGCGCAGTATAGAGGGTAGTATTCGTTCGGTCTTTCACTTTACAAACTTGCGGGGCTCAAACTGCATGAACGATTCCAGGCTCAGACGACTGCGTGACCAATCTTCAGGAAAAGCGACCTTGATCAACGAGGGCTGCAAAATTAGCGGCGAAATCACGGGCAACGGCGACTTTATGGTGAACGGTGAGGTAAGTGGCGATTGTGACGTCAGCGGAACAGTTACGCTGGCTGGAAATGGCTATTGGCAAGGGTCTATCCGAGCTCACAACGTCGTCATAGCCGGCCATATCGAGGGCGATATCGTCGCCAGGGGTAAGGTGGAAATTGTCCGAACCGCCAAAATTTCCGGGACCGTAACCGGCGAAGCCATCGCAGTCGCCGAAGGCGCTGTCGTTGAAGGCGTAATGAAGACGACGGGACAATCAGAGCCGCTCGAGTTCACCGAGAAACGCGACGACTGAATCCATTAAATAGTCCATTTTGGATATTTTTATTTTGGCGACATACCAAGTGCTACACTGAGCTCGGTTTTTCGGTCGAATAATAATTACGAAATGATCGGCAACAGAACTCCACGGTTGTTCCTGCTAGCGGTCGTCCTCGGCGTCGCCGTAGCTGGCAGCATGTTGTCTGTGTTTTACGGACAATATCGGTGGCTTGCACGTCAGATTGTCGACACGAGCGCCGCCGAATATAATCAGCTGGACCGCGACAGTTTTGAACGTCGCAGCCGATCGCGATTGCATGCGGCCGCCGACAGGCTGTTCGCACTCAGTGACAAGCAAGACAAATCCGCGATACTGATCGCCCTCAACACCGTACTGATCGAAAACAAGAATATGGTCGGGATCCGCTTCGTCGATCGCAGCGATCAAACATTTCTCGCCGGCAGTTATCCTCAGACTCAGGACGATGCGCAGACAATTTGGCTCGCTGAGCACCTTCTGATTCGCTATCCACTTATGTTCGGTGAACTCGAAGCCGGCGTCTTGTCCGGTTCCTTCGACCTCGCCGACCTGTACGCCGACTCTGCGCGGTTTGAGGCCAAACTCGCTGCCACTGAAGCCGAGAGCCGACGTGTCAGTTATTTATGGGCCGCCGCGGGAACGCTGGCGGCTTTGCTCCTTTGCGGGGGCGTGGTCTGGCTGGTTGTTCAGAGCCAGCGCAAACGTATTCGCCAACTTAGAGTGCAGGCAGAAAAGCTCCGCGACGCGGACTTCGGCGAACCCGTTCTGATATCCCGGCATGACGAGCTTGGCGACCTCGCAGCGGTTTTCAACGACATGCGTCAACGATTGCGGACGACGACTCATTCTCGCGACTATGTCGATAGCATTCTTTCAGGAATGAACGAGGCCATCATTGTGACGGGTGATCAGGGCAATATTACTCGAATCAATACGGCGACGACTCACCTGCTGGGTTACGACGAAGACGAGTTGATTGATACCAATATTGATTACATCGTCAATACCAGCAAAAGTCGCTCTATCGCCGACGACGCGCCGTCCGGCCTTCCGAAAGAGGCTGTCTTCGAAACCAAGTTCGGTGAAGCGATCCCTGTTTCGTACACCTGCTCTGTTGTTGACGCCGATGACGGCTCTCCCGCCCGACGCATTTATGCGGCTCAGAACATTACGGAAAGGCAGCGCGCTGAGAAACGCATCCGTTATCTTGCGCGAATTGACCCGTTAACCAAAATCCCGAATCGGATGCAGTTTCAACACCTCTTGCAACGTGGGATCGCTCGCTCCAGGCGCGCTGGTAAATCGCTGTGTCTGTTCTATATCGACGTCGACTATTTCAAAGAAATCAACGACACGTTTGGTCACCTCGCCGGTGATACGACGCTTGAGACCGTCGCTGAGCGACTTTCTGCCGCCCTGCCAGATCGTTCTATCATTGGGCGACTCGCCGGCGACGAATTTGCAGTCATTGTTGACGGACTGGAGGCTGACGAACTGGGCATCGTTGAAACCAGCGAACTTGCACAAAAGCTGTTGAATCGCCTCGCTGACCCATTTTTTGTTCAGGGCCACGAAGTGTTCATGACGGCCAGCGCGGGCGTCGCTTACTACCCGAAGGACGCCGCGAACGTTATCGACCTTATTCGAAATGCTGACGCCGCGATGTATCATTCGAAAAAAGTCGGCGGCAACGTGTTCTCGTTCTATGCACCCAAGATGAACGAGGCTTCCGTCGAACGTCTGATGACGAAGAGCAAATTAAAACGCGCTTTCGAACGCGATGAACTACTCGTACATTATCAACCGAAATACAACCTGGAGACGGGTGAGGTATTTGGCGCAGAGGCGCTTGTGCGTTGGGAACTACCGGAGCGCGGGCTTATTTTGCCTTCCGACTTTATCCCGATCGCCGAGGACTCCAATCTCATCATTGAGATCGGTGAGTGGGTTTTGGACAAAGTCTGCGAAGATTTCCGTTTGTGGCAACGATCCGTGTCATCGCCGGGCCGGGTTTCGGTAAATCTGTCACTCAAGCAACTCAGACAGTTGAATTTCGTCAGCCGCATATCGTCGATCATGCGCGGCCATGAAGTATCACCGACCTCGCTGGAACTGGAAATTACCGAAACAACATTGATGGAGAATCCCGATCGGACGATCAAGATGCTCGATGAGTTGTATGGCCTCGGTTTACACATGGCGATCGATGACTTCGGTACCGGGTATTCCTCTCTGAGCGCTTTGCAGCAGTTCCCGATCAGCACCTTGAAGATCGATCAATCCTTCGTTCGCAATATCGTCAGCAATCCAGACGATGCGACGATCGTCGACACGATCATTCAAATGGGCCGCAACCTGAACATGGACGTTGTGGCTGAAGGGGTCGAAGGCGAAGCGCAGCTGAATTTCCTTCAAAAACTGGGATGTACGTATGTCCAGGGGCTGCTTTTTGGGGAGCCGATGAGCTCGGACAACTACCTGGAGCTCTTATTGGCTCAGGCGGACGGCACTGATACCTATCGGGCGCTATTTGCCTGACTTCACTCCAGCCCGACAACGTGATTAAATTGGGGCTACATTCATAACCGTTCGCGGTATTGCCGCAGAACTCAAACGAAGCTGACTCAATGACAAATATTAAAAAAATACTGATTGCTGCAACGCTCATCCTTGCCGCGCCATTCGTCTTTGCTTGCGATTATCCTGCGCCTCCCAAGAACCTTCCCAACGGTGCTTCTTCCACAAAGGATGAAATGCTGGCTGGCGTTAAGCTGATCTCGGCCTATCAGGAAGATATGGCAACCTATCTTGACTGCGTAGAAGCTGATGAAATTGTCGCAGCGCAGGCTCTGGCGGACGATGACGAAGACGGCAAGATGCAACGCACGAAGATGTTCGGGAAGAAGTACGACGCCGCCGTTGAAGAGCAGATGCGTACAGTTGAAGAGTTCAACGCCGAGATTCGCGCTTACAAGTCTCGCGCTAACTAGCAGAGAACAGCTCGTTAACGCAAAACGCCCGTCCATAGACGGGCGTTTTTGTTGGCGGCTTGCGGCTAAAGATCGTCGATTTCACGACCAATGTCGCGCTTATTCTCCGTGACAATTCTTTCAAGAACTCGAATTCGCTCTTCCAGCATTTCAATCTTCGCCAGCGACTCCTCGAGCTCGGGGTCATGCTGTTTTTCAGTTTTTTTCGATTCTAAATACTTCTGATAGGTCATGGCCGCCATTACCACGGCGACGATACATACGACATAAAACATAGTGTTCATTGGCGCATCCCTTTGCGGTGTCTGTGAATCAAAGCCTGCTCAACTCCTGATCGAGTTGAAATCGCTTCGACGTTACATGTTTTTCCAATCGCGCCAGCCGTTCGTCCAGTGACTGGCAACGATGATTGATTACCGTGGCCACAGACGGTTTCCGGGCCTCGGCGTATTCCTCGTCTCTACGCGCTTTTTCTCTGCGCGACCTGCGGCGGCGGCCGAATCCTCTTTCCGTCGCGACATCGTAGGTCCTGCTTGAGGCA
>CAZMRZ010000014.1:34637-45423 GCA_964568835.1 uncultured Woeseiaceae bacterium
GCGGCGGCGGCCGAATCCTCTTTCCGTCGCGACATCGTAGGTCCTGCTTGAGGCAGATGGAACCAGAAAAACAATCGCGAGGTAGCCGATGATCGCAAATGGCATCGCCATCAGGAAAGCGATGAACGTCAGAAAGCGCGTCACTTTCAAGTTAAAGCCCAGATAACCCGCCACGCCGGCACAGACTCCACCCAGGACCGCCCGATCGGCGTCCCGGTAGAATCGACCGTGGGTTTCTGCGTTCATGGCAATCATAAGTGCCTCCAGTGATCACGTTTATAACGATGCCAGAATTCGTTCTCGCTATTGTGCCCCGAATACACCAACGGCTTTTCCTTGATCAGTAGGGTCGCTCCCAGGTACAGCGCAGCGCTTAGCCAGAAAAACAGCAGCAATGAAATCAACGCGATGATTCTTACGGTACCGACGCGAAAATTGAAGCGGTCTGCCAGTCCGGCGCAGACGCCGAATACCCAACCATTCTCTCGATCCCTGTAAAAACCGCTCCAGGGGCCGTAATCAGTATTCCAGGTGTCTCGGCTCATGGTTCCCTCCGGTATGTTTTTCTTGTCCGCACAGTGATTATTCGACCTCCGCGGTGGCAGGCGTTTCCGCCGCAACTCGCCGCTTCAGTGCATCGAGTTCTTCCTTCACTGATTCTTCTGCTTCCAGACTTGCGAATTCATGGTTCAGGTCTTTTGGCAGTCCGAGGTCATACGCCTCAACACGACCTTCAACGTCATCGATGCGTCGCGTGTACTGCTCAAACCGCACCATGGCATCGTCGATCTTATAATCGTGGATCTTCTTTCGCGCCGCCAAACGGCTATTCGCGGTCTTGTGCCTGGCCAGTAGCGACTTCTGTCTTGTCTTGGCGTCATCGAGTTTGCTCTCTAGCCGCGCTATGTCCTCATTAAGCTTGGCGAGTCCCTCGTCGACAGCAAGATAGTCCTGCTTCAAGAGATCGACAGCGGCTGCTGCTCGTGATTTTTCGACCAGAGCTGCCTTGGCGAGATCCTCACGCCCTTTGCGCAATGCCAACTCGGCTTTCATGTCCCAATCGTTTAAATCACGATCCAGGGTTTCGATCTTGCGATTAAGATCTTTCTTGTCCGCTATGGATCGTGCGGCGGCTGAACGAACCTCGACCAGCGTGTCCTCCATTTCCTGAATCATCAACCTGACGATCTTTTCCGGATCCTCTGCTTTATCCAGTATCGCGTTGATATTGGAGTTCACGATGTCGCTGAATCTCGTGAATATGCCCATGGTGTTTCCTCTTTTGTGTTTGAACCCTGACTGTATAACTGCAGCAATCGTGCCAAGACGACCGAAATCACGTAACTTAATGTTTTACAAAGACATTAGAGACCTTGACGGAACGAACACACTAAGTTCAATTTGGCGGTATTAACTAATAGTTCGCTTTTTCCACTAACTTTTGGCTAAATAGACCAATGCCTTCAAACCCGCAATCCCAACCAATCATCGGGGAAGCTCCTGCATTCCTTGAAATGCTGGAGCACGTTTCCCGCGCGGCACCGCTTTCCAAGCCGGTGCTTGTCGTCGGCGAGCGAGGGACCGGCAAGGAACTGATCGCATCGCGACTGCACTTTCTCTCCGACCGCTGGGAGCAAGGCGTCGTCAAGGTGAACTGCGCAGCGCTGACTGAATCGATTCTGGAGTCGGAACTATTCGGGCACGAAGCCGGGGCATTCACTGGCGCTTCCAAAACCCATATTGGTCACTTCGAGCGAGCCGACGGCGGCACGCTTATCCTCGATGAGATCGCTACGATTTCATTACGCATGCAGGAAAAGATTCTTCGAACCATTGAATATGGCGAAGTCCAGCGCGTCGGTGGCAGTGAAACGTTGAGTGTCGATGTTCGCATCGTCGGATCAACGAACGCGGACTTGCCGCGTCTCGCGACGGACGGAAGTTTCCGCAAAGATCTACTGGACCGACTCGCTTTCGACGTCATCACGGTACCGCCCTTACGCGAACGGATTGAGGACATCATGCCACTGGCACATGCGTTCGCCATCAATATGGCCAGCGAACTGAGATGGAGCTATTTCCCGGGCTTCAGTTCGCGCGCCTCGTCTGCTTTGTTGAGGAATCGGTGGCCCGGCAATGTTCGCGAACTGAAAAACACCATTGAACGCAGTGTCTATCGGTCAGCCGATCAGGACCAGGTCATCGCGAATCTTGCACTCGACCCCTTCGATACGCCGTTCAAAATTGAAACGCCTCAAACCGGGAATGCGGGCCCTGCCGCGGTTCCACGCCGAGCGCCGTTGCTGCCTGCCGACTTGTCGCAGCGCCTGATTGATACGGAAGTGAGTTTGTTGAACGCCGCACTTGAGAAAGCGCGATTCAATCAGCGCATGGCGGCGGATTTGCTGGGGCTGAGCTATCACCAGTTCCGGGGCAAGCTGCGAAAATTCGATATTCGCAGCAAGCCCTGAAACGGGTAGCTTCGATCTAGCTTTCGTCCCGGAAGCGACGAACGTAAATCGCGCCGAATGATAATAGCCCGCAGACGATCAATCCGGCCCACATGGATGTGCTCGTCAAGAACCTTCCAATATCTATGTGTGCGAGCACACTCACCATTTGCTCATTCACCTCGAATTTGTCTTCATCGAAGAATGCCTCGATATCGACTCCGGAGTGAATCGGTATTGACGACAATCGCCCCCAGACGACTTTGGCAAATACCCCGCTTGAGTTAAAGATTCCTTCCAACATCGGAATCAACACCAGCGGTAAGAACGCCATCATGAAAGGCGCGCGTTTCGTATAAGCCGAAACGAACAGAAACCAACCGACGAAAGGCGACATCCATATCGCTGCGGCATACACGATGATTAGCAAAGACAGCCAGTCGCTGAACAGCGTTGCGGAACCCCAAATAAGCAGGCCCGCATCGCCGCCCTTTATCGAGACCCATGCGCTGGTGACGATAAGGTTGACCAAGTGTGTACCTATAATCGCGATGATTGATACAGCCGGAATAACCAGCAATGCGACCATCAGTTTCGAGACCACGGTCTCGGCGTCGGTGACCGGTAACGACCGCCAAAACAATATGCTCTTGTCCTTTCGTTCCGCATATAGAGAATCGAGCGAATAGAAGATGGTCAGGATGCCCAGAGCCAGAAAAAACAGACCTGAGGATCCGAAGAACAGACCGGACAGCACGGCTTTGCGCTCTGTCTCACCGGCAAGATTCTGAGCACCGAAAAGTGCAAGATCAAGTTCCTGGGCGAACTCGCCGGCAAACATCAACGCGGTCAGGGTTCCCAGTATCGAAATGGCCGCGATTGCGATAGGCGTTAACCAAATAGATCGGTGCTCCCAGATCTCGCGTTTGATCATTGCTATTTGATGAGTGATCATGATCGCGCTCCCTTGACCTTAGCCACGAAGAGATCTGCAACGGACGGCGTCCTTAGTTCGCCGAGTCCTTCGAGATACTCGCGGCTGATACCCTCAAACAGCATCACGGACTTGCCGAACATCTTCCCCTCGGCGATCGGTCCCAGACCTCGTGCGCGATCGGCCGCCTCACCCGATGTTGACACTTCAACGTAGGTGTCACCGAGCGACTCCATCGGCGAATCGAGCAATATCTTTCCATCGTTAATGAACATGATGTCCGTCAACAGGTTCTCAACTTCCTCAACCTGATGAGTGGTTACCAGGATCGTGCGTTCCTCGTCGAAATAGTCGTTCAGGAGATTCGCGTAAAACTCCTTGCGGAAGATGATATCCAGGCCCAGCGTCGGCTCATCAAGCACCAGAAACTTCGCGTCGATCGACATGATGATCGACAGGTGCAACTGCGTAACCATGCCTTTTGACAGCTCTTTGACCTTGGAGTCAGACTTGATCTTCGTTTGCAGCAGCAGCTCTTCAGCCCGCTTGCGGGAGAAGTTTGGATGAATCGCCTCGACGTAGTCGAGCAACTGCGTAACCCGTATCCATCGCGGCAAAACGGCAACGTCGGCGATGAAGCAAATATTCTGCATCAGTTCCTTACGTTGCTTGAAAGGATCCAGACCCATCACCGACAACTCACCCTCACAGTCGGTCAGGCCAAGTAACGCCTTGAGCAAAGTGGTCTTGCCGGCGCCGTTAGGGCCAAGGAGTCCGAGAATTTTGCCGGCCTCTATTTCAAAGCTGACATTGTCGACGGCGGCAAATGAACCGAAATGCTTGGTGACTCCCTGCGCACTGACCAAACTACTCATTCTCGCCTCCAGAATCCTTGGATGATTTGATTGATTCTGCCTGTTTCAGCAAATCGGCCGGATCCAGCTCCAGGCGCTCGATAGTCGCGACAACATGCGGCCATTCTATGTCGAGAAATTTCTTGCGCTCAGCTTTCAAGAGCTTGGTACGTGCACCCTCATTGACGAACATGCCTCTGCCGCGCTTTTTTTCAACCAGACCTTCGTCAACGAGCTCCTGGTAACCTTTCAGTACCGTGAGCGGATTTAGCCTGTACTCGGCGGCAACATTTCTGACTGAGGGCAAGGCATCACCATCCCCGAGCACCTCCTCCAAAATCATGGCGACAACCCGGTCACGCAGTTGTCGATAGATCGGCTGATCTTCATTCCATTTTGGATCCATTAATAATAGTTCCTGGTTCTTTTACTGGGTTTACGTGCAACAACACGTAAAAGGCGCCGGCCCATTAATGCGGGCCGGCGCGAAAATTCCGTCGCTACTTTACTCGTCTTCGCCACGGAAATGACTCAAGTCGGTGACTACGGCGATGCTGACTTTCATCGCGTGATCGCCTATGTGGCCGTCGAAATCGAACATGATTCGATCATCCACTACCGCGATCGGCGCGATCGGACCTTTATTGGCCGCCGCATAGGTGCTCGCATCTGCCTGTCCCGCCACCAACGCCACAACCATTAGCAGCATGACTGCCAGGCTGACATAGTTGTTAAAATGTATGGATGGTCTGGACATTTTCCTTCTCCGAGGCTCCCTCGCCTCTTGGTGAACTAGTGTTATAGTTGACTATAACACTGAGATTTCTGATTGCAAGCCTTTTTGTGCGCTTTTCTAACCCGTCGGGCCCCGTCGGATCGTTTAAAGAGAGTGAACCATAAGAGGAACCAGAATGACTCTCAGCCGGGAAGCCCTGACCTACCCTTCGACTTCCGCCCCGTCTGCCCTTTGCACGAGGCCAGCGCTGGCCTATCCTCACCCTATGGACCACACCCCTGAAGACAGCGCGCTGATGTTGCGGTACAAGGACGGCGATTCTGCGGCCTTTGAAACGCTGTATCGGCGCCATAACGACGCTTTGTATCGCTATTTGCTGCGTCTTTGCCGTCATCGAGCCACCGCCGAGGACGTTTTTCAGGAGGTTTGGGGGAAAATCATCAAGGCTCGGGCCAGCTACCGCCCAACCGCGAAATTTACGACCTTCATGTACCGGGTCGCGCACAATTGCTTCATCGATCACGTACGCCGCAACAAAAGGCACAGTAATAACGTCGAGCTTGAACCCGAGTCTTATGCCGATGCGTCGGAGCTACCGGATACGCTGGCCGAGCGCAGTCTGGCGAAAGAGCGTCTGGTTCTGGCATTGCAAGACTTACCGGAGGAGCAACGAGACGCCTTCCTGTTGCACGAAGAAGCGGGACTCAGTATCGATCAGATCGCTTCGGTCACCGGCTGTAACCGCGAGACCGCGAAGAGTCGCGTCCGTTATGCGGTGACGAAGCTGCGCACCGCAATTGAGGAACCACAATGACTACCGAGCGGGAAAAGGGCGAGATGGACAAGCTCGTCAGCGAGACGTATCGCGAGCTCGGCGTCGAAAAGGCGCCCGAGCATCTGAACCAGAACATACTGCGAATGGCCGCAGCAAACGGGAAGCTCGGCCGTTCGAACGGCATTCTTTCCGGAGCCTGGATGAAGCCAGTCGCCTGGGCCGCGACCATTGGGCTGAGTCTTGCGATCGTACTGGAGCTGACCGAAGTACCAACCACCGCGGTACCACTGGACAGCGAAGAATCCATAGCGGAAGACTTCATAGCCAAGGATAAGCCAGCGCTGGAACGAGCCGAGGAACGAATGCGCCAGCAGAATGGAGCTATTCAACTCGAATCCCGTGAAGATGAGCGCGTTCAGGGCGCGAACACTGCAATCCGCGAAAACAAACTCGGGCGCCGACCGGCTGCATCGGTACCGATGTCTGAGCCCGAACCCGTCGTCGATCAACCGGTTCGAAGAAAAGTGGCCGCCGATCAAGTCGCGGCACAGGAACGGTTTTCCGGGTTAGTCATGTCATCGGCGGTTCTCGATTCTGAATTAGACGGATTCTGCGATCCGGAAGCCCGAAAATCGGCTGGCGACTGGCTAGCCTGCATCGAAGACCTGCGCGCGTCTGGCGCGACAGAAGAGGCCGATCTGGAATATGAGGCCTATATTCTCGAATACCCGGCCGAATCGGGCGCGAATAAGTAGTCAACACCAGTGCCTGACGGTGCTGCCGGTGCTAAAATCGCCGGCCCTAATTACTTCGTAACCCAGTGCAGGAACTAAACAATGAAAGCACCCGTTCGCGTCACCATTACCGGCGCTGCTGGCCAGATTGGCTATCAGCTGGCATTCCGCATCGCTTCAGGCCAGATGTTGGGCCCGGATCAGCCGGTCATCTTGCAACTGCTTGAAATCCCACCTGCTTTGCCCGCGTTACAAGGCGTGGTTATGGAGCTTGATGATTGTGCATTCAGCACGCTTGCCGGAATTGTCGGCACTGATGATCCGGATGTTGCATTCAAAGACAGCGATTACGCACTGCTCGTCGGCGCGCGACCTCGCGGTCCTGGCATGGAACGCAAAGACCTTCTCGAAGCCAACGCCGCGATATTCTCGGTCCAGGGCAAGGCGATGAATGCTCACGCGAATCGCGATATCAAGGTCCTCGTTGTCGGCAACCCGGCCAATACCAATGCACTGATCGCCAGCAGCAACGCGCCGGATATCGACCCACGAAACTTCACAGCAATGACCCGCCTCGACCACAACAGGGCGATGGCACAGCTCGCCGCGAAAACGGAATGTCATGTTAATGACATCAAGTGCATGACGATTTGGGGCAATCACTCAGCGACGCAATACCCGGACATTAATCACGCGACCGTTTCCGGCAACACCGCGACCGGGCTGGTCGCTCAGGATTGGCTGGCCGACGAGTTCATTCCGGTTGTACAACAGCGTGGCGCAGCGATTATTGCAGCGCGCGGCGCTTCGTCAGCCGCATCTGCGGCCTCCGCGGCCATAGACCACATGCGTGACTGGGCGCTGGGAACGCCTGATGGCGACTGGGTCAGCATGGCGATCCCCGCTGACGGCAGCTACGGCATTGAACCCGGCATCATCTACTCCTACCCGGTTCGTTGCAGCGAGGGCCAGTACGAGATCGTTCAGGATCTGGCCGTTGACGATTTCAGTCGCGCACGTATGGATGCGACGGAAACGGAGTTGCGCGAGGAACGTGCTGCGGTAGAAGAACTGCTATAAAGTGGCTAAGGCGCAATGCCGCACTCATAAAGACATATTGAGGATCACATCTTGTCCGGATTCACCCTAGGTTTGCTTTGGTTTCTGCTGTTTTTTGGTGGCGGTATTTTCCTCGCCTACCGGCGAACTGATCTTCTGACATCGACGATAGCCGCAGGCGTTGCCGTCGCCGCATACGTTGTATTCGGCGACGGGCACTTTCTCTGGAAGATCATCCTCATCGTGGCGTTTGGCGCCATGGTCGTTCCGAACCTGATCGAGTTCCGCCGCGAGAAGCTCACCAAACCGTTGCTCGCGATCTACCGAAAGATGCTGCCATCGATGTCGGATACCGAGCGCGAAGCGCTCGAAGCCGGCAACGTCGGATGGGATGGCGAGCTGTTTTCGGGGATGCCTGAGTGGGACCGCCTGATGTCATACCCGGCGCCCCGGTTGTCCGAAGAGGAACAAGCGTTTTTCGATGGCCCCTGCGAAAAGCTCTGCGAAATGCTCGATGACTGGGAAATCTGTCATGAGCTTGCCGACCTGCCGAAAGAGGTTTGGGACTACATTATTGAGAATCGCTTCTTCGCGATGATCATTCCGAAGCAGTATGGCGGCCTCGAGTTCTCGGCCTATGCCAATGCTTGCGTCATTGCGAAACTTGCCAGCCGTAGCCCCACCGCCTCGTCGACAGTTGGCGTTCCCAATTCCCTGGGCCCGGCAGAGTTGTTGCTGCATTACGGCACGGAAGAACAGAAAAATCACTACCTCCCGGGTCTTGCCGCCGGAACAGAGATCCCCTGCTTTGCGCTGACGTCTCCACAAGCCGGGTCGGACGCCGCTGCACTGATAGACAACGGCATTATCTGCAAAGGCAAGTGGAACGGGAAGACAATCACCGGAATTCGACTGAACTGGGACAAGCGATATATCACGCTCGCGCCGGTTGCGACCGTACTGGGTCTGGCGTTCAAACTCTACGATCCGGATCACTTGATCGGCGATAAGGACGAATATGGCATCACGGCCGCGCTGATTCCGACCAAAACGCCCGGTGTTGAAGTGGGTCGCCGACATTATCCGTTGACGATCGCTTTCCAGAACGGACCCACGTCCGGCAAAGACGTGTTCGTGCCTCTGGATACAATCATTGGTGGACCAAAGATGGCCGGCAAGGGCTGGAAGATGCTGGTCGAATTGCTGTCAGTCGGTCGCGCCATTACGTTGCCATCAACGGCAGCCGGTGGCGGGCAAGCGGCCAGTTATGCGACCGGCGCCTATGCGACCATTCGCAAACAGTTCAATACACCGATCGCAAAATTCGAAGGTGTTGGAGAAGCGCTGACGCGTATCGCCGGACACACCTATATTATGAATGCTGCCGTCGCCGTGACAGCCGGCGCGATCGATCAGGGAGAAAAACCCGCCGTACCGTCAGCTATTCTGAAATACCACTGCACCGAGATGGGCCGCAAGGTCGCGAACGATGCGATGGATGTTCATGGCGGCAAGGGCGTCATGATGGGCCCGAGCAATTACCTGGGACGCGCCTACATGGCGACGCCGATAGCCATTACGGTTGAGGGTGCCAATATCCTCACGCGTAGCCTGATCATTTACGGTCAGGGCGCTATTCGCTGCCACCCCTTTGTATTGAGAGAGCTGAATGCCGCTGGCGATGAAGATTTTGATCGTGGGTTGATTGAATTCGACGACGCATTATTCGGTCACATCGGATACGCAATCAGCAATATGGCGCGATCGTTTTTTCTCGCCCTTACGCACGCGAAATTCAGTCGGGTACCGCTCAACACGCCGACGCGGCGCTACTACCAGAACATCAACCGCTACAGCGCTGCTTTCGCCCTGGCATCCGATTTCGCGATGCTGACGTTGGGTGGCGAACTGAAAAAACGAGAACTGCTATCTGCGCGTCTCGGCGATATTCTGAGTTCGATGTATCTGGCGTCGACCGTGCTCAAACACTTCGAAAACCAGGGACGCCGAGCAACGGATTTGCCGCTCGTCGAATGGTCCGTACGCACACTGATGTATCAGGCGCAGGAAGCCTTACATTCGTTCTTGCGGAACTTCCCCAATCGCTGGGTCGCCGGGCTCTTGCGAGTGTTCATTTTCCCACGCGGTCGCACCTATTCGGCCCCGTCTGACGAGATTTCCAGAAAAGTCGTCGAATTGATTACCACGCCCGGTGAAGCACGCGAGCGCCTCAGCGCGCTTGCCTATACGACGCTCGAACCCGGCAACCCGATTGGCCTGTTGCAGGAAGCGCTGGAACTCGCGATCGCACATGAGCCCATCGAACGTCGTTTGAGACGGGCCAGAAAAGAAGAACTGCTGTCGTCCGACTATCTCGGTGACCAGATAGATGAGGCCGAAAAGGCCCAGGTCATCAGCAAAGCGGAAGCGCGAAACATGCGCAGCTATCACGAAAAAGTTCTGGCGTTGTTGGCCGTCGATGACTTCGCGCCTGACGAACTTGCTCGAACACAGGATTCGAAGCCACCGCCGAAGACAAAAAAGGTCGCGACAAAGAAGGCGCCTGCGAAAAAGAAATCAGCCAAGAAAAAGAAAAAGTCCTAGGAACGCCTTAGCGCACTATGTCGAATTCGTCTGGCCCATTGTACGAGTGCACGTATGTCGTTTCGGCAGAGGCCAAAGAGGAATTCGAAAGCTGGTTGCGTGAGTTTCAGCAGCGAGCGCTGCAGGAACCCGGCATCGAGGATGCCAGAGGCTACGAGCCGGACCCCGACCCGGATGGATACCATCGAGTCATTTTTCGGTTTCGAGCCACTGACGATCATGCACTCGATACACTGCTCGATGGCTTCTTCGCAGACGCGGACAGTGAGCTCTCCGAGCTGTTTGGCGATAACGCGACCATTCAGAGTCGTGTCCTTAGAGAAGACCATTCTCCGGAAGTGTCGCCGACGGAACACCCAAACTGTCTGAATTGCGGAACCCGTTTGCGTGGCCAGTACTGCGGCCACTGCGGACAACGGTCGCAAAGTCGCCTGATCAGTATTTGGCAACTCCTGAAAGAAGCCTTCGGCGACTTGCTGGAACTCGACTCCAGACTGTGGCGAACGTTGGGGCCATTGTTGGTCAGGCCCGGTCGACTCACACGTGATTATCTGGAAGGCCGACGTGCGCGCTACATGCCGCCATTCAGAACCTACCTCGTGCTTAGCGTCGTGTTCTTCGTTGTCGCCTTTTTTGATCC
>CAZMRZ010000015.1:0-33044 GCA_964568835.1 uncultured Woeseiaceae bacterium
GCGCCGAAGGGCATTCCACCATGTGTTGTGGTCGGACCATCTTCGATAACCAGGACGCGCTTGCCCGCAATCAAATCCGGGTCAGGCACATGCAGCGGCGACTCGCGGCGCAGGACCATTGCGTCGGGGTTCAATTTGCGGGCATTAGCCTCTATCACGGCTATCTTGGCCTCATCGGCGTGGCCGATCTTGCTAATCAGAATGATGTCTGCCCGTTCGAAATTTTCAGTGCCCGGAAAGTATTCAAGTTCGTGGCCCGCACGATGCGGATCCGCGACGGTTATCCAGAGGTCCGGCTTGTAGAACGGCGTGTCATTGTTGCCGCCATCCCAAACGATGACGTCGGCCTCTTGCTCCGCCGCATCAAGAATTGCTTTGTAGTCAACGCCTGCATAAACGATAACGCCGTTGTCGATATGCGGTTCGTATTCCTCTCTCTCTTCAATCGTGCAATCGTGCCGCTGGAGGTCATCGTAGGTGGCGAAACGCTGCACGGACTGTTTCGCCAGATTGCCGTACGGCATCGGATGTCGAATGGCGACGGTCGTCTTTCCCAATCGCTTCAGTATGTCTGTAATTCTTCGCGATACCTGGCTCTTGCCGCAGCCAGTGCGCACTGCCGTTACTGCGATAACCGGTTTCGTGGAGGGCAACATCGAAGCGTCTACATCAAACATCGAAAATGCGACGTTGTGTGATTCCACGAGCTTGCGGCGCTGGTCGATATATTCGAAGTCAACATCCGAGTAAGCAAACACCACCTGGTCAACGTGACTCGCTGTCAGTATCGCTGAGAGATCGTCCTCCGGAAGGATCGGTATACCATCGGGGTAAAGCGAGCCCGCCAGCTCAGGCGGGTAACGTCGGTCATCAATGTGGGGAATCTGTGTCGCGGTGAAGGCGACGACATCAAACTCGGCATTGTCCCGGTAACAACAATTGAAGACATGGAAGTCACGACCTGCGGCTCCCATGATAAGTACTTTGCGGCTCATTGCGGTCTCCCACGCTGATGTCAAATGCGACTGAATCTTACGCCGGCGCTTCCGGGCAGCCGATAAGAGCTTGTACGTAGCGCGAAGCTAACTCAAGCGAACACAGGTCGAGCCTGCCGTAATTCGTAATTGCGAGCTTTTCCTACGCTGACGCGGCGGACGAAGATCGCTAGAATGACGGCAATGGGTAACCGCATAACTATTTCCAATAGCAGACAGGTTTAGTCGATTGACTGCTTCACGAGAAACTTTTCACACGATCTGGCTCCAAGAACAGGATGACACGATTGTCCAGATTATCGACCAGCGGCAACTGCCGCATGAATATGTCGTCGTAGACCTCACCAGTTATCGTGATGGCGTCCATGCAATCAGTGAAATGCTGGTGCGCGGCGCCCCGCTTATCGGCGCTACTGCGGCCTGGAGCCTGTACCTGGCCGGACTCAAAGCTGACAGGACCGAAGACCCCTTGCCCTTCATCCGAAAGGCGGCTGCTGAGCTGGGTGCCACCCGTCCAACCGCAGTCAATCTCCAATGGGCTATCGATCGGGTCCTCACCGTGATCGAGAATGCTGGCAACACATCCTTCGCCCCGTTGCTGCGGCGAGAAGCGGAAGCGATCTGCCAGGAAGAAAGCGAAATTAGCCGAAATATAGGCTTGCACGGACTGGCTCTTATCGAGGCCGCCGCCGCGAAAAAACCGGGTGAAACCGTCAACATACTCACTCATTGCAATGCAGGCGCGCTGGCAACGGTTGCCTGGGGCACGGCGACGGCGCCCCTCTATATGGCTCATGCCAAGGGCATACCCGTGCACGTCTGGGTGGACGAAACACGGCCTCGCAACCAGGGATCTCAACTAACGGCCTGGGAGCTGGGACAACGCGGTGTACCGCACACACTCATTGTCGATAATGCCGGCGGCCACCTGATGCAGCATGGGCAAGTCGACCTGTGTATTACCGGCACGGATCGCACGACTCGCTGTGGCGACGTCGCGAACAAGATCGGCACCTATCTAAAAGCACTCGCGGCAAACGACAACAACATTCCGTTTTATGTAGCGCTGCCATCGACGACGATAGACTGGGCGATACGCGACGGCGTCCGGGAAATTCCGATTGAGCAACGCGACGCTCTTGAAGTTTCACATATCGTTGGGATGGTTGACGGCGAGCGCAAAGAAGTCTGCACTACCGCCAACAATACACCGGTCAGCAATTTCGCATTCGATGTGACGCCAGCGCGCCTGGTCACTGGCTTGATTACCGAAAGAGGAGTCTGCGCAGCAAGCGAAACCGGACTGCTCTCGCTATTTCCGGAACGTGAGTGAACCGCAGTGGTTGATGAAGGCTATATCAAGTTTGATTCGGACTGGCATAAGGATGCACCCCTGGCGGTAACCGTCATTGCCGATCTTAAGCATTGGCGACAGCGACTCTATGCGGCGGGTCTGATTGGTTTTTACGAGAAGTTGCAAGTCGGTTTTGGCAACATCAGCATGCGTTACGGAGAGCCCGGTCAGTTCATCATCAGCGGCACACAAACAGGTCACTTGCCAGTCCTCAGCAACGAACACTATGTACTCGTCACAGAGCACGATGCGGCCCGCAACCATGTCACTTGTCGTGGCCCGGTAGAGGCATCGTCCGAATCATTGACCCACGCGGCGCTATATGAACTCGACACTGCCATTCAGGCCGTCGTTCACGTACACAGCAAAGCATTGTGGCTGCGACTGATGCACAAAGTTCCGACGACCGACGCCAGCGTTTTCTACGGTACGCCAGAAATGGCCCGTGAGTTCACGCGACTCTATCGTGATACCGAGTTTGCCAAAACCGGTATTGCGGCAATGGCCGGTCACGACGAAGGAATTGTCAGTATCGGTACATCGGTCAAAGAAGCGGCGGAACGCATTTTGGAAATCGCTGAGGGATAGAGTGCTCCGTCGCGGCGCACCTAGTTTGAGGCTCCGTAACGCAGTGTAATCTGAAAGGAAATATCCGGTGCGGAACCCGGTTTGACATCCTCGCCTACCGACATCCCCAAGCGGTAGTGATTCGAAACCTGGACGACAGCTCCGAAGTTAAGTAACGCAGACATCTCGCCGAGGTTCTCGATTTCGGAATCATAAACCGCACTGCGCAACCGGCTTTGCACTATGAGGTCCACATTTCTGTGCACCGACATACCAAGCCCGAAAGACAGTTGGCCAACAATGTCATTGTATCGATCTGCCAGGATGTCAGGCTCTCCAAGATAGGTAATATTTGCGCGATAAAAGCCACTCAAACTGCTTACTCCCCAAAGACCCACAGCGTCGCTCGCAATTCCAATACTAAAGTCTGTGCCGCCGCTGCCCAGCAAGGTATCGCTCTCGCCCGTTGGCAGCTTCGCGCTGAGCCGAAGCGCGGTACTTCGGCCCTCTTGCTCGGACAACGTCCAGCCGAGGAGCAATCGAATATCGCCGATGCCAGCAGCATTTTGCGTCACGTTGACCGGCGTTGATTGTGAGCCCCGATAAAAGATATCCAGTTGATCCTGCGCCTGCGTTGCGCGTTCGCCATCCGGAAATCCGAACAGGTCATGCCAGCTGTCGATAATTGAATCGAGGGAACCTGACTGGTGCCACACGTAAGGCGCTTCGATGCTGATATCCCACTTGTCGGCAATACCGTATCGATAGGTAAACGCAAGCCGCGTCGTTTCCCCGTCGAGACGTAATTCCTCTACGCCGCGGATTTCTTCAATGCTATGGCTCGCGATGATCAGCGATGCATTCCACGCATGCTCGCCTTGCGCGGTAATTTTGCTGCCCTCGGTACTTTCCGGAAAACCGAATAGTCCTGTCAACGGACCGCCGTCGTGATCAGGGAGAGCCTCCGCAATCGCATTACCTGCCGGGTAAAGAAGCCATTGACTGATGATGAGGATGCGAAATACATCTGAAAAGCCATTCGAATTCACGCATTCTCCTTTGGGCTAGTGATGGCGACAAGTTACCGTCGCAGTATTTCGTTGGCGATGCAGCGAGTCAAGCGCGAACCATTGTGCACTGTTCATTTGGCTCATTCGAGGGAATTTCAGATGCGGGCTGAGGCTCGATTTTTCTAAATATTGAGAGGGGTCCGTAGGTTGATGTGTGTGAGCATGCAGTCGATGACGTTGGCAAAGGCGACAAGCTCTGTATGGGTTGGTGCTGCCGCTGTCGGGGCAGCTTGCCTGCTGCTAGCGGGGTGCGGAAGCGACCGGTCCGGCGATGCAGCTTCGATGACGCCTGTTTACTCGATTGAAGGCAAACCCTTGGAGCTCGAGGGCGGTGTTCTCGAAGGCGAAGACGGCACCGTCTCTCTGCTGACCTCAACGTCGGGCGACCTCGACGGCGATGCTGCCGGTGACCAGGCCGCGATACTGGTCCACAACGGACTCGGCTCCGGCGTTTTCTATTACCTCAACGTGCTCCTAAACGACGGTAAAGGAGGGCTTGGACTGGCGGGAGAAGCGTTCCTCGGCGATCGAATCAAGTTCGATTTCATGCAGATTTATGGGGCAGGATCTGTCTCACGGCTGACGGGCGTTGCGATACATCCGGACGACCACGGGCAACTTGTCGTCGGCTACTACGTTCACGATCGCGACCAAGCATACGCCGAGAGTCCCACGATCTACCTTACCAGGCACTGGAAGATCAGCGACGGAAAGCTGGTTTCGGTCGAAGACTACTAAGACGTTCCAGCTCAACTACAGCGCGCTCCTGCGTGCGATGACGTCGCCATTCGTGACTCAGCCATTCAAATGATAATCATTCGCATTACTATGCGGAATAGACCGATCTACGGATTGGTCTGTTCAGGTTGCATTCATTGATCCCAAGTTAACGTATCGCCTGATCAAACATGTGTTTTTGGCCCTTTAGCCATAAGGAACGCGAAATGAAAAACAGCGTCAATCCAGTAACCAAATCTCTCTGCATCGCGGTAATCACGCTAATAAGTGCTCAAAGTAGCATCGCGAGTACGCCTACCATCCGTCTGTTTCCAACAACTGTTGTTGAGGATCTCCGGCAAACGGGAAACGTCGCGCGCGATATGGAGACCGGTCTGCAGGAAGTCATTGGGAGGCTCGATCAACAACAGGAGCTTTATCAGGAAAGCAAATGCGATGGCGCCGAAAATGATCCTGGCTGCCAGCGATTGGCGCGTCAGATTGGTGCCACATATCTCGAGATGCTGACCATTATGGAAGAGCGACTGCCCGATATGGAACACACCGTCAACAACACGAAGAACAGTCTCGAAAACGGACTGCGTAATGAACTCGGCAAGAAAATGACTCCCTGGATGCTGCAGGAAACCCTGATCGGGAGCAAAGCCACTGAGACCCAGTCGCAAAGCGCACCGACACTTCGTGGCAGATCCGGAATGCGCTTAAGTGAACGATTCAATCAGTATTACAAACTGGTCGCTACGTCCGGTGCCAAAGGTGACCAGTCGCTTGCGGTACTGGCATCGGACATATACCTCGACATGGAGGAGACCAGCTTGCTGATTCAGCGTACGCGTCAGGAAATCGCGCGCGCCACATTGATGGAGCAGCTGAATCAGTCATTCGGAATAATTACCCCTGAAATGATTGAAGTCGTCGGTGGCGTCAAGAGCATTCTATTTGGGGACGAGGAAGCCCAGGCACTCGTAGCGGGCCCTCCACCGGGAAATATTGAGCAAGCATACCGCAGCCCACTCGAGCAATAAGGAGAACTGACCGTGAAATCCAGATCAAGCAAAAAACCGTTGCTCATCGTTGGGCCGCTTTTATCAATCTCACTCTTCCTGGTCTCCTGTGCTTCGACAGCACCGACTTGCGGAAGTCCGCAGTCACGCAATTTGAGCTCAGCTATCGACGATGTGCAGACTTCCTTGAATAATGGCTGTCAGGCCCACTTTGATCGCTACTACGATGAGTTGTTGACGATCGCAGAAGGCGATCCAAAGCCCGAGAACAAACGCGAGTTCAGCGAATTCCTCGTCTGGTCATCCGAGAAGGGATTGTTAAGCACTCGCCAGGCTGAGGATTACTACAACCGCTACTTCAACGTGAAATTCATGTCGATGCGCGGCGATTACAACAACTGCTCGCATACCTGCCCGAACAAGAAGAAAGTCCTGTTCGACATGGAACGAGAGTTGACCGACAAGGAGCGTGGGCTACTAAACATCAGTCGCGATGCTGACGGCTATTATCGTGCTGATCGGCTTTACCAGGAAGTGGAACTGGTCCTTGAGGCAACCTGTACGGCCTGCGCGGCCGGTCGATAGTCGGGGCCCCAGGGAGTCACGCTATGCGTCGAGGTCAGGTTTTCTTTCGCGGCCTCATGGCTGGAGCGCTCGGTACCTTCGTGGGTACCTCAGCAGCGCTTTACACATTAAGTCGTTTGGGCTGGATACACTTCGTTGACACACCGAACAGTACCCCAAGTGACTGGCTGCACTGGGCCTACATCAATCTAGGCTCATCAATTCCTGTATTCGCGGCGCTCTTGCTTGCCTATTTCATCACACTCGGTCGACTCCGCGATGCCCTGCGTCACGGCCGCCCCATCACACAAATTGTCCATTTCGATCATCTGACAGACATCTGGACAACATTGTTTTTCGGTGCCGGCGTCATCTGGACGGCGATTGGCATGCGCAGCGCGTTGATATTCGCACTAGGCGATCGTGCGGCAGCCATGGAGCAGGGCGCATTCGTTATGCTCGAACGCATGGTTGACGGTGGCATTTTGCTCGCTCTGTCCACGACTATATTCGGCGGGGTCGGTGGCTATCTAATGCGGGTTTACAAAATCGTAACTCTCGGTACCGAGTTGCAACAGCAATACGATAAAGCGGCGCGCGCCGATACCTCACAGATGCGTAGCAGCCTGCAGCGAATCGAAGAGCATCTGGCCGGCTCATGACACGTTCTCTACTTGCCTATCCTCACAATCGCGGCGCCGACGCGGACATTGGCGGTGCAGCTGACCTGCAAACGGACGTCATGCGTTTTATGGCTATCCTGTCACTTTGCCTTGTTGCGATTTTCGCTCTGGTTCAAAGCATGCCGATGGCGCCGCCAGGAGAGCCCGTTCCTCCTTTAGTTCCCGACGCCGTTTCCGAGCCGGCAATCGAAAAGGCGCAAATCGCGGCTCCAGCGCCAATACCCGAATCACCACCTGAACCAAAGGTCGAAGTGATAAGCGAAAAAAGTGCCGAGCCGGTAGTCCTGACCCGCCCAAAGTGGAAGCCTGAACCTGCATCGAAAGCAACGCCGATCGCTGAAGCCGCAGCTGAACCGATCGCAACACCAGTCCAAGAGTCTGAAGGCTTCATATTGCGATTCGAGTCCGACGCGGCACTCATGCGTCTGGTTGCCGCCAGTCAGGTTGGCGTATACGCCATCGGAGATGAACGGGCCCAGCGCATGAAAGTGAGTGAATCACGAATCAGCTTTTGGGATGCCTCCATTCCCAACAGTTTTCACGAAATGGAGGTATCTACCGTCCCGTTGCCAGTCGTCGATGCGTTGGCGCGCACCGGAGTCGATACCGACAGGATCAATTGGGGCGTCACTTTGCCCGGCAAGTTGAAGGGCCAGCTTGATGAACTGATGCAGAATCATCGAGGTGGTTCGTTGGTGATAGAAACTAACGGCAGCATACGACTGGAGGCACTATGACTCGTCGAATACTGATAATTCTTACCGTCATCCTCGCTCAAGTATTTCCGACGGCCGCCCAGTCCCGCGAAAACAATCTGGACCAATGGCTGGACCGCGAACTCGTTCCATATGTGAAGCAGCAACTTGCAGTGCACCCACGATTCAAGAACGAAACTGTCATGTTTGTCGTATTACAGGACAATGCTCCGGCGTCCGTTAGCAACGATCTCGCATTGTCACTGCGCGATCGCCTGCTAGAGGCGGCCATTGATTCGGCGGACGTATCAATCGGCTGGCAGCAAGGGCAGAGTGGCAATTCGCTTGAATCACGACCTGACGACTGTTTGCACGACAACGTGCACTACTACGTCGGTCTTGATCTGAGCCAGAAGCTGGATAGTAGTTATTCGGTTACCATCCGGGCGCTCGACCTGGAAGACCGTACCTGGGTGACGGGCTTTGGCAAGCAGTGGCATGGACGCCTCAGCAGCATCCAGCGTCAAGCGATGCGGCAGCAACGTGTTGACGAGACGTTTCTAGGCGCACGCGATGTGCCGTTTACGCTGGATCAGACCGACTTGCTTGCATCGCACCTGGCGCACCAATTGTCCTGCACGCTAAAACAGCAGATGGATGAAGAGTACGTTGTTACCACAAACAAGAACGCATCAGCCGGCGATGGCCTGGACGGTACGGTTGAACTGATCGGTAATAATCTCGCCAATCGACAGGCACTGAAACTCACCAGCGATGCGGACAAGACCAATGCGGTGCTCAGTGGCAAAGCGCATCAAATTCACGACTCCCTTTATCAGTACTGGCTGACCGTAACGCCCGACTCTGATTCCGATAATCTGGCCGCGCTGAGTGTCAGTGCTTATATCGTTCTTCCCGGCGTCAGACCCGTGCCAGTCGTTGCGACGCATGTTGCTGATCCAGGAAAACCGACATCGCACGCTCTATCGATCCCCAGCGCAGGCAAAGGTGGGCTAATCGGACCGTTGCAAATTTCCGCCCCGTTATCCGGTGCCGAATGCTTATGGCCATGCTCCATGCTGCAAACTCGCGCGAATACGGACGCGATTGTATTTTTTCTTGAACATCAGGCGAATCACGGCTTGGTTCGCCTGTCCGGAGAAAGCTGCCGCAAACGCACAGCCGCACGGTTTGCTCGCAATGGCGATATCTTAAATGTACCAATCGCCAGGACGACAACCGACAAGAATAACTGGGTAGAGACTTACGATTGGGAGATGGACACAACGATGGACACGTTTTTCGCGGTGGTGGCCAACGACGATGTCGTTGCCCGCCGTCTGGCTGGTCACATCAATAGCTTGCCGATACGATGCTCAACATCAATGCGACCGGGGCTCAAAGACCACGCATTACGAGACTGGCTTACCGAGTTTGCGTCCATTACATCACAATCGCCGGAGCATATTGACTGGCGATCCATTCGTGTTCGGGACATTACTTAGGAGAACCTGATGGTGCGTATTGTCGGCATTTTGTGTGGGTCCGCTATTTCGGTCTCGTTCCTGATTATGGCCCTTGGCATACCGGAATTTGCGCCCGAGCCAGATCCGGTCATTGAGTCAGAGCAGATACCAGAATCGTCAACGACCATCGAATCCGCTGTTGAAGTCATCGCCGAACCTGCTATTGAAACCATCAGAGAACCAGTCATCGATCCAGTCATCGATGCAGTCGTCGAACCGGTGGCCGAGATGGCTGTGGAAAATCAGGCTCCGCCACAAGCTCCGGCCGAACACTGGTACGCTTTCTGGAGCCCGTTTCGCAGCGAACTGGCGGCCAATGGTTTCGTATCGCAACTGCAGCGAACGACAGGCATGGATTACCGGGTGGTTCGACTGAAACCCGGCGTTTACGAAGTCGCCTTTGCGTATGAAGGCGAAAACGATATCGAAACAAAACTGGCGGCGATTTCCGCGGCGACCGGTCTGGAGATGCCCGATGGATGACAATCGGCGGCCAATCCGCAGACTGGGTGTCGTCATCATGGGGTTCGCGATGGCGTTGCTCGCCCTGACAGCAGACGCGCTCACGCGTCACGATGAACTCGATGCATCATGGCGCAACTATGCGTCCAACCAGTCAGCGCTGTCGCCAGCCTATACATTCCCTCATGCAACCTGCTTTCGGGTCGCCGCTCTTGAGCACGATCTACCCGAATCACTGTTACTGGCTGTTGCGCGTGGCGAAAGTGACTTCAATGAAACTGCCCGGTCCCGCGCCAACGCACATGGAGTCATGCAGATACTCTGGCCCGGAACGGCAAAGCACCTCGGGATACATCGACTCAGCGATCTTTACGAGCCATGCACCAATATCGATGCCGGCACGCGCTATCTCAAAGAGCTCTTGAAAACATACGATGGCAACCTGCATCTTGCTTTGGCTGCCTATAACTACGGGCCCGGCAGAATTTCGAAGAGTGGCGATGGGATTCCGAGTGGTGCTGTATGGTATTCCGGTTACATATACCGGCATCTGAATTACGTACTTGGAAGCGGCTCAATCCGAAAACCATCCGCCGATACGCTGTACTCCGATATTGGCCAATCGACACTCTTGACCTTTGGAGAGCCCTATCGGGCCGAGGCTTTCATCGAGCGAATGGAGAGACAAACACCGGAGTTAAGTCTCGACTGGTTCCGCCGCGGCACGGGCGAGTTTGAGGTTGTGATGACCTATGCGGACCGGGAAGAATTTGATCGCAGCGCACGACAACTGGCCGCATCCGGGTTTCGCCTCGACTAGAAGATCGGCCGGCCGATCTGATTTAGTGGTGGGTTTTCTTCTCTCGTTCTGCTTTGAGTTCTTTTAGAAGCTTCAGGCCTTTCTTCCGTTGCTTGGAGATGACCTTTAGCCGTGATTCTATCTCCTGCCGGTTTTCCTCGTTATCTTCACTTTCCAGTTGCTCCGCGAATTTCCGTTTTTCATCGCGAAGCGACTTCAGAACTTTTTTAAGTGACGAATACTTTTCCAGCTGCGCATGGCGTTCCGCGCTGAGAATGTCTTTAAGTTTGGCGAGCATTTTTTCAGCTTTCATCGCGGTACCTCCCGATCCTCGTCATCAATCATTTCGGCGATTTCCTCTTCGCCCAGCGCAATACTTCTTATCGCGGCCATGTCATCCGCATCAGATGCCGAGAAAAGGACCGAGCCGGCTTTCACCAGGTCCCAGCATATTTCCCGACAATACGAAATATCGTTCATCAACGAGGTTGCGGTTTGCACGTTGATTCTCTCCTTTCTAATTAGCTCATCCAGACCCTGTCCGAACTTTCTGGTCTTTTCTTCTATATCAAGTTTGAGATGGTCCAGCGGCAAAACCGATTTTGATACATCTTCGTTGTTTCGGGCATTCTCAATATCCCGTAATACCGTAATAATCAAGCGCCTTAGTCGATCGTACTCTTTCTTGGTGTATTGATCGTCCGATTGCATGATTCGCGTCAGATTCTTTCGGAGGTGTTTGACCCCTTTAACCGCCTCGATCACGTGCTGGCCCGATCGTCGAATCGTGTTCATTTCTTCCTTTAGTTTGCCATTGGAATAGCCGCCCCGGCTGTTGATGACATACTCGACAATCGAACCGTACAAGGCTTTCAGTTTTTTCTCATACAGTTCATCGATATCTTCATCGACGATGTCGGTTGATTTTTTGACAACTCGCTTAACCTTATCCTCGGACTCGAGAACGTCGCGGCGGACGCTAAGCCCGTCGATGATAACTCCGGCTGCCAGATCGTATAGACGAATGCTTTCCTTTCGCACCGCTTCCACAGCTGCATCGCGAATGTCTCCTGATGCACCACTCAAATAGATGGGGCGCTCAATCTCCACTTCACCTGCGACGATTGTTCTCTCAAGAAATGCCACCAGAGGCTTCAAGAGCGGTAGCATCACCACAATACCCATCAGATTAAACAGGCTATGAAAGACAGCGAGCTGTAGCGTGTGATTGTCACTCGCGATGCCAAGGTGGCCGCTGAGCCACTCCACGGCATACATCAATTGGTAAATTCCGCCGATCGCTAGTAGGCCGGTCACCATATTGAAAGCCAAATGTGCCATGGCCAGGCGCTTGCCGTTGGTGCTTGCTCCCAACGAACCTATGATCGCCGTGACCGTCGTACCTACGTTGGAACCAATCGCCAGCGCCAGTGCGTTTTCATAACTGATTTGTTGTGAGGCGAGAGCGGCCAGAATTAGCACCAAAGTTGCATGGCTTGACTGCATTACGACCGTAGCGACTATGCCGATGCCAGCAAACGTCAAGACACCGGCGTAGCCTGTCATCGCATACTCAGCGAGATCGATGGATTGACCGACGGCGTCAAACCCTTCCTTCATGTAGTGAATGCCGAGGAACAGGAAGCCGAGACCGGCGAGTACGTAGCCGCTGCCCTTCAGACTCTTGGCTTGTTGGAACACCAAGATGATGCCGAACACGAGCATAGGCATCGCATAGGCAGACAGGTTAACCTTCAGACCAAATCCGGCGACAAGCCACGCGCCCGTCGTTGTTCCGAGATTGGCGCCGAAAATAATGCCGATACCGGCCGTCAGTTCCAGCAAACCGGCACTAAGAAACGAAATCGTAATAACGGAGACCAGCGAACTTGATTGCATGATCGAGGTGGCCAGCACACCAAAGGACATGCTCTTCCACAGTCTGTTCGTGGACACCTTCAGGATCCTCTCGAGCGCGCCGGCTGTGAAGGTCTTGAATCCCTCTTCGAGCGAAAGCATCCCGAATAGAAAAATTGCCACGCCTGCGGTGATCGTCTTGAATTCTTCGCTAACCGCGAATCCGTAGGCCAGCAGAATGAAAATTGCGGGCAAAAAAGTTTTTCGTAACATTGATTTAAACCATTTTGACGGCGTTTTCTAAGGCAGCAGCATGCCGCGGATCGTAAAGTACAGTAACGCGGCCATCGCTCCGGAAATCGGTACCGTAATCAACCAGGCAGTAACGATCTTCATCAAATGTGAACGCTTTACCAGTTCATGTCGATATACACTTTGTAGTCTCTTGCGTTCTTTTTTGCTTAGCTGTGTCTTTCCCGTGTGGGCTTTCAGTTGCTTCAACATCCGGGCTTTTTCGTCAATGGAGGCTAACTTGAATTCGGCCAGGTAGTGTTCGACGTCTTTCTCGTCTTGTCCGTGATAATGGTGCTGAATATCGATCACCATCTTCGTATACGTCGTTTTGAGATACTCGCGAAGGAATCCAACACCGAATACACCGCCGACGGCAACATGAGTTGAGCTGACGGGAAGTCCGAGATTGGTTGCGATGATCACCGTGATAGCCGCCGACAGGGCTATACAAAATGCACGCATCTGGTCGAGCTCGGTTATTTCCGTACCCACCGTTCGAATCAATTTGGGCCCATACAGGGCCAGCCCGATTGCAATTCCGATGGCTCCGACCATCATCACCCAAATTGGAATGGCCGACTTGCTGCTTATGGAGCCCTGGACGATTGCATCGTTGATGGCGGCAAGCGGTCCTACCGCGTTTGCGACGTCATTGGCACCGTGAGCAAAGCTCAAAAGTGCGGCTGCGAAGATCAGCGGCACGATAAAGAGCCGATTCACTCCCGCCTTATCATTGGATATGAGTGCGACCCTTCTCCGAATGACCGGCCGGATGACAAAATAGGTCAAGACACCGAATGCTGCACCAAGTCCCAGCGCGGTTTGAAAATCCATGGGAAAGATTTTCTTCAGTCCTTTGAGGCAGAGGTAGGTTGAGAATGCCCAGGCCATAACGGCGATCAATATTGGAACTATTTGCCCTGCCGACGCCGCCATTTTATCGCCCTTATAGGTGACGGTACGTTTGATAAAGTAGAGGAAACCAGCGGCAATGATGCCGCCCATCGCTGGTGAGATGATCCAGCTGGCAGCAATTTGTCCCAGCCTTCCCCAGTTGGCGATCTCCATGCCGCCTGCAGCGATACCAGCCCCCAGAACACCACCGACAATTGAATGTGTTGTAGAGACAGGTGCTCCGACGGCCGTCGCTATATTCAACCAGATCGCACCCGCCAGCAATGCTGCCATCATCAGCCAGATAAACACATCCGGGTCACTGATCATCGCCGGATCGATGATTCCCTTTTTGATAGTACTGACGACATCACCGCCGGCGAGCAATGCGCCGGATGCCTCAAAGATCACGGCTATGATGATTGCGCCGGTCAGCGTTATCGCTTTTGAACCCACAGCCGGCCCGACATTGTTGGCCACATCGTTTGCACCGATATTGATAGCCATGTAGCCACCAATCATGGAGGCGATGACTAACAAGTATCCATTCGGTACCTGGCCAACTGACATGCCTGAATAGAGCATGATGCCCGCTACAAATATCAGGGCAGTGCCAAGACGGAATAGCTCCGATCGTCCCGCAACGGTCGCACGCTCAATTTGACTGACGTTCTCAAATTCCATGAATATTCCCCGGCAGATGCTGAAGTTGACGCGAAAACCTCTCCGCACGATCGATGCTTAGGATCGCTTCCAAAGGTATTGCGTTTATTGTGTTATAGGCTAAATTTTGGCCCAGCAGACAAGCCTGAACAAGTTAGGGGTTTCCGAAGCACGGGAAGAGACCGCTATATGTCGCAGTGATCTTCGTTTGGTCCTGTTAAGATGACGGCGAAAACAGTATCGGCTAAACGATGAAAAAAATTCTATTCTGGCCCTACCAGCTGTATGAATGGCTGATATTGATGCCATTGGTGGCGATTCTTTCTCTTATTTTCGGCACATTAACAGCGGTTTCTGCAAGTCTCGTTAATCCACATTTTGCGAGTCGGGTGTTTGGTGTGACCTGGGCCAGGCTAATCGGCTGGCTGACACCCATTGCTGTGACAGTGGAAGGTAAACAGAATGCAAACAGGCAGCGAAGCTACGTCGTAGTCTCCAACCATCAGAGCCTGTACGACATTATCGTGATTTATGGTTGGCTTGAGCTTGATTTGAAATGGGTCATGAAACAGGAGCTGCGCAAAGTTCCTGGTATCGGAATCGGCTGCGAAAAAGCAGGTCACATCTTTATTGACCGCAGAAACCCCAGGCTTGCCAATGAGGCTATAGCCGCGGCGCGTGATCGCCTGGGTGAAGGAATCGGTATTTTGATTTTTCCCGAGGGAACCCGTAGCGAGGATGGCAAACTGATGCTGTTCAAGAAAGGCGCTTTCCGTTTAGCAATTGAGCAAAGTTTGCCCGTGCTACCGGTCACATTGCTGGGTACCCGCGACATACTGCCGGCAGATACTCTTAAAGCATTTCCAGGCCGTGCCCGCATGGTTATTCACCCGGCCATTGAGACAGATGGTCTTGACCTGGCGCATACACGTGAATTAATGAACGCGACGAAAATGGCTATTTCGTCGGCTCTGCCGGAAGAATTGCAGTAGACCCGAGGCACTTGGCAGACCAGAACCGCAGCTCACTGAATTTCAGTCTTCGATGAGCATATAATCTGCATAATTTCGTTACCCGAGGTTTGTTAACGACGTGTGCGAACTATTTGCAATGTCGAGCCGGTATCCGACGACCGTCGGTTTCTCGCTGGAAACCCTTGCCCGCCGCGGTGGGCACGAAGGACCCCATAAGGATGGTTGGGGTGTCGCGTACTTCGAGGGTAACGACGTGTTTCTGCTGCGCGAGTCGAGTCCGGCCGCGGAAAGTGGTCTGGTGAGATTTATGGAGAAGCGCGGGCCGCCGAGTAAGCTCGTGCTTTCGCACATACGTCATGCGACACAGGGGGAACCGGCATTGCGCAATACGCAGCCCTTCCAACGTGAGCTCGGCGGGCGCGCACATGTGTTTGCGCACAACGGCAATATGCCCGGAATCAAAGATGAATGTCATCTTGAGTCACATCGCTTTACACCGCTCGGCGATACCGACTCCGAATTCGCTTTCTGTTGTCTGCTTGAACGACTTTCCGATCTTTGGGACAGCGTGACAGATGGTTCGCCATCGATCGATTCGCGCCTGATTATTGTGACTGACTTTGCCGCGTCACTGCGCCCGCTCGGCCCGTTCAACTTTGCCTATTCCGACGGCGACGCACTTTTCGTGCACTCGCACCGCAGAACCCAGAATGACGGCATTGTCCGGCCTCCCGGGTTGTATCTGTTAGTCCGTTCATGCAACGAACGACCCGTCGACCCGACCGAATCCGGTGTCATATTGGAACCGTTACCTCAGGAGCTGGTGCTTATCGCCAGTGTGCCGTTGACCGATGAACCTTGGGAGCCGATAGGCGAGGGCGAGGTCATCGCATTGACGAAGGGCCTGGTCTGGGCCCGAAACCCGGCGATTGCGGAAAAGCAGACAACCTGCAATTGAATGAAAATTATATGCAACGGTGGTCATTCCGACGGTTTTCTCCAATTATTGTCATACAAGTGTTGTAACTGTTTGTAATAAAGCATAAATTGTCGAAATAATTGCGTTATTCAATCCACCGGTATGTCTTAGTTCATTCGGTGGAAAACACATGAGGTGGGGGATCACATGGCTAAGCCAAATTTGTACAGGGGAATTCTGGGAATCATCGCGGCAACACTGGCAGTTCCGGTTGTTGCTCAAGATGATGGGATGAATCTCATCGATGAAATCGTTGTTACTTCCAGCAAGCGTCAAACGACTCTTCAGGCAACGCCAATTGCCGTTTCGGTCGTTTCGGCCTCGGACCTGAAGGAATCGCATGTTGAGGACATCAAGGATCTGCAATTTCTCGTGCCATCGCTGAAGATTACGCAGCTTCAGTCGTCCGGCAACACCAATTTCATTATCCGCGGCTTCGGTAACGGCGCGAACAATGCCGGCATCGAGCCCTCCGTCGGCGTCTTCATTGACGGCGTCTATCGTTCACGCTCGGCAGCGGCGATGAATGACCTTCCCAACATCGAGCGCATCGAGGTCTTGCGTGGTCCGCAAAGCACGCTGTTCGGCAAGAACGCATCAGCTGGCGTTATCAGCGTGATCTCAGCCAAACCCGGTATGGATGAAACAACGGGCTCGGTATCGCTAACCCTCGGCGATTACAATCAAATGACTCTCAAAGGCGACGTCAACGGTCCACTGTCCGATACAGCTGGCTTCAGCCTGTCAGGCAGCTTCAGTCAGCGTGACGGCTACTACGACAACCTCGCCGGCGGCGATGCGCTCGGTGAGCTGGATCGCTTCGGTGTTCGCGGGCAACTGTATTTCGAGCCGTCCGATGACCTGAATTTTCGGATCATTGCGGATTATTCCGAGCTGGACGAGGCCTGCTGCGGCGTTGCCAACTTGTCGACCGGCCCAACGACTCCAGCTATTTTCCTGGCTGGCGGCAACCTGGTGCCGAACGAACCGTTTGCTTACCAGGGCTATTACGACTTCACCCCGCAGAATGAATTCGAGAGTAGCGGCATCTCCGCACAGCTCGACTGGGACATAAACGATTCAATGACCCTGACGTCGATCACGGCGATGCGCAACCTGGCGCGCTTCGAAAATAGCGACGTCGACTTCACCAGTGCGGCATTGATCGATTCAACCGTCGGCAACCTGACGGACGTCGATATCGACACCCTCACGCAGGAATTTCGACTTGCTGGCGCCACTGATACGATGAACTGGATGGTCGGCGCCTTCATCTTCGATGAAGATGTAACGCAAGATACCGGGTTGGTTTACGGAAGCGGATTCCGACCCTATGCCGACGCCCTGACAACAGGATTGAGTGGCGGCAATCCGCTGACTGATCCCTCGCCATTGGATCTCATCGAAGGTGGACTTACGGCACTCGGTCAGCCTACTCCGGCTGGGACGTTCTTTGGCGCGGGCCAGGGTCTGTTCGAGGTTTCGACGATGGACAACCAGGCGTTTTCGCTATTTGCCCAGGTTGACATCGATTTGGGTGATCGCACAACTTTGACGGTTGGTGCGAATTACACCGAAGATGAGAAGGACATTACGTTCGATTCGACCGACACCGACGTGTTCTCGCAGCTGGATTTGGAGCAAGTCGGCGGATTGTTGATTTACGGCGGTGTATTACAAGCAGAACTCATGGCTGGTACCCCTTTTGCAGTAGCGGACGCCATTGCGACCGCAACGGCCGCAGCACTGGCACCCATCGAGTGCTCGGCTACCAATCCGCCGCCGGCCTGCAACGCGACGCTTGCTCTGCGGGGCTTTCAGTTCCTGCCGCCCAACGTCGACTACCCGAACTCGGTGGAGTCAGGCAACACGAAGGATGATGACACCACTTGGACTGTTCGTCTGGCGTACGACTGGACGGACGATGTCAATGTCTATATCAGCGCCGGCACGGGCTTCAAGGCGAGTTCCTGGAACCTGTCCCGCGACTCCCGTCCGTTTGCGAGCGACCTTGCTGCATTACAGGCGGCTAATCCCGGCGTCAACAACCTGGTTGCTGGCACACGCTACGCTGCACCGGAGGAGTCCACGGTCTACGAGATCGGCCTGAAAGGCAGCTGGGATACCTTCTCCCTAAACCTTGCGCTGTTCGAACAGGAACTCGAAGATTTCCAGTCGAACATCTTCAGGGGTACCGGCTTCGTCCTGGCTAACTCTCAGAAGCGATCGACCACAGGAGCTGAGTTCGACGTTCGCTGGATGCCGACGGAAGCCTTCGAAGCGACATTGGGTGCCACTTTTCTTGACTCAAAATACGACGTCTTCACTGGCGCCTCGGGCCCCGATAATACGGTGGTCGATCTAATCGACGCCGACGTACCCGGCGTTCCCGAGCTTAGCCTGACCGCCACCGGACGCTACAGCTTCACAGTCGGTAACGCGACCGGCTACGCGCGCGTCGAGTACATTTACGAAGACGAAACGCAGGTCATCGAAAACGTACCGGTTGACCTCGCCTCTCGCGAAATCAGCACCGTCAACGCGAGCATTGGTCTTTCTTGGGACAACGGCTTCGAGGCTTCTCTCTGGGGACGAAACATCACCGACGACGAGTACCTGTTGAGCGCATTTCCGTCCGTCGCTCAGAACGTGCCCCCTGGCGCCTATTCAGGCTATCCGAATCAGCCGCGTACCTACGGTATTACAGTGCGTAAGTACTTCGACTGAGTTTGAAAACGAAAGGCCCCGTCGGACGATCAAGTCTGGCGGGGCTTTTTTATGGAGTATCTAAAAGCCTGTCGCAGATATATCCGCCAATGGGTATGGCAGAGGTCGCCGCCGGCGACGGCGCGTTGCAGACATGCAAGCTTCGATCAGTTTCCCTGAAAAGAAAATCGTCGATCATGCCACCGTCCTTCGTAACGGCCATCGCCCTTACGCCGGTCGGGTACGGGAGCAAGTCGTCAGTGCTTATCGATGGGCAGTATTTGTGTATCTGCTTTAGGTAACCGCGTTTGTAAACGGAGTTCCACATTTCGCGTAGCCCGGTTTTGAAATTCTGACGCAGGGCTTTCCAGAAACCGGGAAACAGGATCATCGACTGAATGTCTTTAAGGTCAATGTTGATCCGACCGTAGCCTTCCCGTTTCCAGCCCTGTAGTGCGTTCGGCCCAACGGTGACCGATCCATCGATCATCCGTGTCAGATGAATACCAACGAAGGGTAAGTCCGGATTTGGGACCGGGTAGATGAGATGCTTGACGATGTCGTTTTTCTGCGGCGGCAATTGATAGTACTCACCGCGAAACGGGATGATCTCAAAGTCGATATCGATCCCCTGCATCTTTGCGAGACGATCGGCCATCAGACCGCCACAGACGATCAGATACTTACTTTCGAACTGAGATCCGTCGGTCGAGCTTACGGTGACGTTGTCCTGGGTCTCGACAATCGCCGCGACCTCACAGTTCAGTCGGGTTTGCCCGCCCAGTTCACGAAACTTCTTCGCCATCGTTCTTGATATTTCGGCGTAGTCGCTAATCCCCGTGGTCCTGAGAAAGATCGCGCCGGTACCGACGATATTCGGTTCCCGTCGCTTCAGCTCCGCCGCATCCAGCAGTTCAACGTCAAGTTCGTTTTCCTGTGCGCGTTTGTAAAGGTCGAGCATGCGGCCGTGTTCGGTGTCGTTTGTTGCGACAATTAACTTCCCGCACTGATCAAAAGGTATGTCGTTGTCACGACAAAACGCGATGGTCGCGTCGACACCTTGTTTGCAAAACTGTGCTTTGAGGCTACCCGGCGTGTAGTAAATACCCGCGTGTATGACACCGCTATTACGCCCGGTTTGATGCGTGGCGAAATCACTTTCTTTCTCGATCAGGAGAATCGAGCTGTCGGGCTGTCGTTGTTGCAACTGCCAGGCTGTCGAAACGCCGACTATGCCGCCGCCGATGATCAGGTAGTCGTACACGAAATCAGTTTCTAGGTTTCAATGCCGCCCATCGAATGGAATTTGGTCTCGTAGAATTCGGCCATGCCTTCGGATCCGCCTTCAGAACCGATGCCGGATTCTTTCCAGCCGCCAAACGGTGCAACTTCGGTGGAAAACACGCCCGAGTTGGAGCAGACGATGCCGTACTCAAGGCGTTCGGCGACGCGTATGACGCGACCGATGTCGCGGGTCGAATAGTAAGCGGCCAGGCCGTACACCGTGTCATTGGCGCGTTCTATGGCTTCGTCCTCGGTCTCGAAGGTCTGTACCGCCGCAATGGGCCCGAAGATCTCTTCTCGCGCTATTCGCATTTCTTCGGTTACGCCGGTGACCAGCGTCGGCTCATAAAAACAGTGGCCCAGCGCATGTTTGTTTCCGCCCGTCAGCACATTGGCCCCTTTGGCAGTGGCATCGGCCATGAATTCGACCATCTCACCCACGGCCGTCTCGCTCACCAGTGGACCGGTCGTGATGCCATCCGAAAATCCGTCGCCGACAGTAAGGGCCTCAATGGCCGCTTGCAGCTTTGTTGTGAATTCGTCGGCAACACCGCTTTGTACGAAGATTCGATTGGTACAGACGCAGGTCTGGCCGCAGTTGCGGAATTTGGTTGCTATGCAGTCTGTCACGGCCGCATCGATGTCAGCGTCATCGAATACGATGAAGGGCGCATTGCCGCCAAGCTCGAGCGATACCTTCTTGACGCCGTCGGCGCACTGTTTCATCAGGATCTTGCCGACAGGGGTTGATCCGGTAAATGTGAACTTGCCGATTTTCGAATGCTGGGTCAGCACTGCGCCGATTTCACGCGAGTTATTACCGGCGACGACGTTGATGACGCCCTTCGGGATGCCAGCGCGTTCCGCAAGCTCACACATAGCGAGAGCGGACAGGGGAGTCTCGGTAGCGGGCTTGATGACGATTGTGCAGCCAGAGCCCAATGCTGGACCCGCCTTGCGCGCGATCATTGCGTTCGGGAAGTTCCAAGGCGTGATGCAACCGACAACGCCAACAGGCTGTTTGTAGGTTTGCAGACGACGATCGTTAGAGATAGTCGGGATCGTCGAGCCATTGAAACGCTTGGACTCCTCGGCGTAATACTCGATGAATCCTGCGCCGTAGCCGACCTCACCAATGGACTCGGCGAGCGGCTTACCCTGTTCGGCCGTCATTATGGCACCCAGATCTTCCGCATTTTCCATGAGCAGGTTGAACCAGTTTCGAAGTAGCACGGCCCGCTGTTTGGCGGGTATCCGGCTCCACGTCTTGAACGCCTCAGCAGCGGCTTCAACAGCGCGGGTCGCATCGGCAGCGTCGCCATTGGCCGTCGTTACTACAATCTCACCGTTTGCCGGGTTGGTGACGTCGATTTTTCCTGCGCCTCCGTCTACCCATTCGCCGTTGATATAGTTCTGGGTCTTGAGCAGGCTCGGGTCCTTCAGATTCATCATGGGTCGGGTCTCTGTGTCGTTGCTGGTGTCAGCAGGAAAGGCGGGCAGCTTATCATTCATGGGGGGCGATGAAATAGCCTCGATTCAGCGTTGCGTGCGCGGATACGAATGCCGTATAATCCGGCGCCAGCGCCCCATCAAAGTATCGATGGGTAAAGGCCCCGCTTCGGGGTTTTTTGTTGTCCGGAGTATTGGCACGGACAGAGACATAGCGCTGGGTATGAATGGGCCATTGGCCCATTTTTCGTTTTAGAACAGATGGTTAGGTGAAAACGATATGACCGGAGACGAGATTCAAGCATTGCTCGAACCGTCTATCGAACGGCTCGGCTACGAGCTGACGGACCTGGAGGTTCGTCTAAGTGGCAGTGGTGGGCTTGTACGCCTCACGATCGACAGTCCTGAGGGTGTCGATCTTGATGATTGCGAAAAGGTCAGTCACGCGGCTAGCGCGCTCCTCGATGTTGAGGATCCGGTACCGGGTAACTACAACCTGGAAGTGTCGTCGCCGGGCTTGGATAGAAAGTTGACAAAAAGTGAGCATTTTCAACGGTTTGCAGGAGAAACCTTGAAAGTTACTATGCGTTTCCCGATAGAGGGTCGCAGACGATTCCGGGGCACTTTGGTGTCATCGGATGACGAGAACATTGTAGTTGAGGTGGATGGAGAGTCGCACAGCTTGCCGTTGTCGATGATCGATACAGCTCGGCTGGTACCCGAAGGGGCTTAGCTGAATTCCAGGCTGCCGGGGATTTTTGGAGTTTTACTGAAATGAGCAAAGAAATTTTGATGGTTGTTGACGCCGTTTCCAATGAGAAAGGCGTTGAGAAAGACATCATTTTTGAGGCAATCGAAGCGGCGTTGGCTTCTGCGACTCGCAGAAAGCACGGTGAAGACATTGAAGTACGTGTCGCGATCGATCGCGAGACGGGCGAGTACGATACGTTTCGCCGTTGGCTGGTCTTTGAAGACGAGTCCACCGAGCTTGAGACTCCGGACCGCGAATTACGCATGATCGATGCTGTCGATGTCGACGAAAGTGCGGAACCGGGCGGTTACGTCGAAATTCCGATGGACTCCGTCGAATTCGGCCGAATTGCCGCGCAAACAGCGAAGCAAGTGATCGTGCAGAAAGTCCGAGAGGCCGAGCGCGAGCAGGTTGTTGAAGAATTCCAAGGTCGTGAGGGCGAAATGCTGTCCGGTCTGGTCAAACGCGTCGATCGCAACGGTGTTTACATTGATCTTGGCGGCAACGCCGAGGGCTTTGTGTCGCGCGAGCAAATGGTGCCTCGTGAGCCCGTGCGGCCGCAGGATCGCATCAAAGCGCTGTTGACCGAGGTCCGCTCCGAAATTCGCGGACCGCAGTTGTTTATGACGCGTACTTCGCCGCAGTTCCTCGTTGAGCTGTTCAAAATCGAGGTGCCCGAGGTGGGCCAGGGTTTGATCGACATTCTTGGTGCGGCCCGTGACCCGGGTCTGCGCGCGAAAATTGCTGTTCGCAGCAACGACAGTCGAATTGATGCTGTTGGCGCCTGCGTCGGCATGAGAGGTTCTCGGGTTCAGGCGGTTTCGAACGAGCTCGCCGGCGAACGCGTAGACATCATTCTCTGGGACGACAACTCAGCGCAGTTTGTTGTGAACGCCATGTCGCCTGCGGAAGTCGTTTCGATTGTTGTGGATGAAGACAAGCACAGCATGGATATCGCGGTTGAAGAGGATAAGTTGTCACAGGCCATCGGTCGTGGCGGCCAGAATATTCGTCTCGCCAGTGAATTATCCGGTTGGGAACTGAACGTCATGACGGCTCAGGACGCTGAAGAGAAGAGCGAGTCCGAGATGAAGAATCTGATCGGAATGTTCTCGAAGCAGCTGGATGTCGACGAGGAAGTTTCCCTGATCCTGGTACAGGAAGGATTTTCCACGATCGAAGAAGTGGCTTATGTCCCGACAGCCGAGCTGGTCGCGATCGAAGAGTTCGACGAAGGCATTGTCGACGAGCTCAGAAGTCGTGCTCGAGACGTTCTGTTAACTCAGGCGATCGTGCAGGAAGAGAAGATCGACGAAGTTGAACCTGCTGAGGATCTGCTGAGTCTTGAAGGAATGGAAAAGGGCCTGGCATTCATACTCGCTAGTAAGGGCGTCGTAACACGCGAAGATCTCGCGGAGTTAGCGACTGACGACTTGCTTGAGATTACTGAAGATCTGGGTGAAGAAGAGGCCGCTGCGTTGATCATGAAAGCGCGTGCACACTGGTTTGAAGAAGAGCAGCAGGCCTAGCAGCCTTTTTAAGCGGAGTTAATTATGGCTGATGTGACAATCGCACAATTTGCTGAGGTTCTGAAAGTTCCTGTCGACAAGCTGCTATCGCAGCTCGACGAGGCCGGTATCAAGGTCAAAGGATCTGATGACAGGATCAGCGAAGAGGTGAAACTTGAATTGCTAACGCACCTGCGTCGTAGCCACGGGCAGGACGATACGCCCGCGACCGCGGCCGCACCACGCAAGATTACGTTGAAGCGTAAATCGCAGTCCGAGCTGAAGTTGTCCGGTGCTCAGGGTCGTTCTCGGACGGTCAACGTAGAAGTGCGCCGCAAGCGCACCTACATAAAGCGTGATGTGCTCGAGAAGCAAGCTCAGGACGAGCAGGATGCGCTCGATAAGCAACGACAGGACGAAGAAGATCGCGTCAAGGCAGAAGCGCTCGCCAAGGAACGCCTCGAGGTAGAAAAAGAAGATGCGGCGAAACGTGAAATAGAGGCGCGCGAGAAGGAAGCTCAGGCAACCAAAGATGCTGAAGAAGAAGTGCGCAAAACGGCCGAAAAAGTCGTAAGCGATGCGGCTGAAGAGAAATCCCGAATCGAAAAAGCCGAAGCCGATGCGCGAGCGCGTCGCACAAAGGACAAAGAAAAGGCCAAGTCGAAGCCCAAACGCGGCGATACGCGTTACGGACGCAAAGAATTACATGTTGCTGGCGACAAGAGTGGTCGGCGCAAACGTAAAGCACCGATGCGTCGTCGCCCGGTTTCCATGGGTGGCGATTCGAAACACGGTTTCGAAAAACCGACAGCCCCGGTTGTCCATGAGGTAGAAGTACCCGAAAATATTTCCGTTGCAGAGCTCGCTCAGAAAATGGCGATCAAGGGCAACGAAGTCGTCAAGGTCCTGTTCAATATGGGCGCGATGGTAACGATCAATCAGGTCATCGATCAGGATACGGCGATGTTGGTTGTCGAAGAACTCGGTCACGTTGGCAAGGCAGTTGACTCAGCGGAAGTTGACGAAAAATTGCTTGCGGCTGAAAGTCAGATTACAGGTGATCAGTCGTCTCGTGCTCCGGTCGTTACGATCATGGGTCACGTCGATCATGGCAAGACCTCACTGCTCGATTATATTCGTCGCACCAAAGTAGCCGACGGAGAAGCGGGCGGTATTACTCAGCACATCGGCGCTTACTCCGTTAAGACCGACAAGGGGCAGATCACTTTCCTCGATACACCGGGACACGCGGCGTTCACTGCTATGCGTGCGCGAGGTGCGCAGGCGACGGATATCGTGATTTTGGTTGTTGCCGCTGATGACGGCGTTATGCCGCAGACCATCGAGGCTATCCAGCACTCGAAGGCTGCAGGTGTACCGATGATAGTCGCGGTCAACAAGATCGATCGTGAAAATGCTGATCCCGAGCGCGTCAAGAATGAGTTGTCACAGCACGAAGTTATTCCGGAAGAGTGGGGTGGCGAGCAACAGTTCGTTAACGTGTCGGCGCTCAAAGGTACCGGCGTAGACGATCTACTCGACGCGATCTCCGTGCGGGCTGAAGTCATGGACCTGTCGGCGGTTGCCGAAGGCCCGGCGCAGGGTATTGTTATCGAATCCAGTCTTGAGAAGGGCCGCGGTGCCGTTGCCACGTTGCTTGTACAGAGCGGCACTTTGAAGCAGGGCGATATGATTATCGCCGGTGAAGAGTACGGTCGAGTCAGGAGCATGTCGGACGAGACAGGCGCATCGGTTAAGGACGCCGGACCATCGCAACCTGCGGTCGTCCTGGGTCTTTCGAAAACGCCCAGTGCCGGCGACGATTTCCTCGTCGTCAAGAACGAGCGTAAGGCACGTGAAGTCGCTGAGTTCCGTCAGGCCAAGACACGCGAAACCAAACTTGCCCAGCAGCAAGCGTCGAAGATGGAAGACATGTTCACGCAGATGCAGGATGGCCAGATTTCGTCGGTCCCGGTCATTATCAAGTCAGACGTTCACGGTAGTGCGGAAGCGCTACGGGATGCGCTTATGAAGTTGTCCACGGACGAGGTCAGAGTCAAAATACTTGGATCCGGCGTCGGTGGTATCACAGAGACGGACGCGACTCTGGCTGCGGCGTCGAATGCAACGATCATTGGCTTCAATGTTCGCGCCGATGCCGCTGCTCGTACGGCTATCAAAGAGTCGGGTGTCGATGTTCGCTACTACAGCATCATTTACGAAGCCATTGACGACGTGAAAGCCGCGATGAGTGGTCTTCTGGCACCGGAAGTTCGTGAACAGATCAACGGCTTGGCTGAGGTCAAAGACATCTTTAGTTCACCGAAGTTTGGTGATATCGCAGGCTGTATTGTCAGCGAAGGCTTTGTGAAGCGGTCGAATCCGATTCGCGTCCTGCGTGACAACGTGGTGATCTACGAAGGTGAGCTTGAATCTTTGCGTCGCTTTAAAGACGACGTCAATGAGGTTCGTTCCGGTACGGAGTGCGGTATCGGCGTCAAGAACTACAGCGATGTCCAGGTTGGCGATCAGATCGAGTGTTTCGAACGAATCGAGGTCGCACGTACGCTCGACTAGGCGTACGAGAACTTAACGATGCCACGCGAGTTTTCCAGAAATCAGCGACTTGGGAATCAGGTTCTGCGCACTCTGAATGAGTTGCTCAGATTTGAAACCAAGGACCCGCGTTTGAAAATGGTGTCTCTGACCGCGGTTGATCTGTCGAGAGATTTGAGCGTTGCTCGAATTCACTTCAGCATGCTGGATCCCAATGGTGATCCGGAACCGGTAAAGGACGGCCTCGAGCGCGCAAGCGGTTTTCTGCGAGGACGTTTGGGTCGCGAGATCAAGATCAGACACGTCCCGGAGCTGCGGTTTTTCCACGACGACAGTGCCGCCGAGGCGCAACGGATCAGCAGTTTGATCGACGGCGCGCTGGAATCAGATAAGAACCTGGAATCTGACCAGAACGACGAGCAGAAGTAGGCGGCATGGCCCGCGGAATGAAGCGCGATGCCGATCCGGTGGATGGGCTGTTGTTGCTAAACAAGCCATCGGGAATGACCTCGAACCGCGCGTTGCAAGTGGTTCGAAAACTTTTGAATGCACGAAAAGCGGGTCATACAGGAAGCCTTGATCCGGCAGCAACCGGCATGTTGCCCTTGTGTTTCGGTGAGGCGACGAAGGTCTGTGCGTACATGCTGGAGGCCGATAAGAGCTACCGCGTGACCGCGAAGCTCGGTTCGGCAACGGATACCGGAGATGCCGACGGACAGGAGGTTGAAGTAGCGCCTGTTCCGGAGCTTTCCGAAGATGATTGGAACGAGATTTTGCAGGGTTTCTGTGGTGAAACCACACAGATACCGCCGATGTATTCGGCATTGAAGAAAGATGGCAAGCGCCTCTACGAGCTGGCCCGAAAGGGGGAGACAGTGGAGCGTGAGCCCAGAGCCATTCGGATCGATGAGATTCGCTTGCTTGAACTGGCAGGGACCCGGTTGGTTTTTCGGGTTTCGTGCTCGAAAGGTACTTACATAAGGGTGCTGGTCGAAGACATCGCACGGGTGGCGGGCACGGTAGCCCACACAGCGCGATTGCACCGGGAGTCTGTAGGCGACTTCACTAGCGCCAGCATGATTGATATGACCGCTGTGGAGGCTTTGGCGGAGCAGGGATTACAGCCATTACGGGCTGAATTGTTGCCAGCAGACGTCGCTTTGGCCAGAATGCCGGCGGCGACCGTCAGTGAGGAAGATGCATTACGCTTCTGTGGCGGACAGGTCGTAACGAGCGAAAGCGAGGCTCAAGAAGGGCTTGCCAGAGTTTATGCGGCGGACAAACGATTTTTAGGTGTGGGAGAGCTGGCCGAGGATGGGCAGCTGGCACCACGAAGGGTGTTTCAAACACAGGAAAAATCCCCGTAATTATTTGATTTTGGGGTGTTAATGGGCTCAAACAGGCGCTAGAATACCGCGCTCTAAAAAAGGGCAAAGATAGAGAACTTGGAGTATGAGATAAATGTCACTTTCCAGTGAAGCAAAGCAGGGCGTAATTGCCGATCATGCACGCGGCGAAGCCGATACAGGCTCACCTGAAGTTCAGGTTGCACTGCTGTCAAAAAGAATTGCAGAACTTACCGATCACTTCGGTGAGCATAAGAAAGATCACCACAGCCGTCAGGGTCTTCTGAAGATGGTTAACAAGCGCCGTAAGCTGCTTGATTACCTGAAGTCGAAAGACAATGACCGTTACCGCGAGCTGATCAAGAAGCTCGGTCTGCGCCGCTAATTCAGCGAGCATCCAAAGCAATGTAATCAACCGACGTGTCGCTCCCTGTTCCTGGGGATCGCCGTCGGTTGCTATTGCTACAACGATTTCCATTCAGAGTAAATAACGTGAATTCGACAAAGAAAAGTTTCCAATTCGGGGAACATGAAGTAACACTTGAGACAGGCGGAATCGCCCGTCAAGCTGACGGCGCCATCATGGTTGATATGGCCGATACGACGGTTCTGGTAACCGCCGTTGGCAGGAAAAAGGCAGATCCGGGCAGAGATTTCTTCCCGCTGACTGTCAACTACCAGGAAAAGACATACGCGGCCGGCAAGATCCCAGGCGGATTCTTCAAGCGCGAAGGTCGTCCTGGCGAGAAAGAAATTCTCACTTGCCGCCTTATAGATCGCCCGGTTCGCCCGTTGTTTCCAAAAGGCTTTAAGAACGAAGTTCAGATAATCGCCACGGTGATGTCATTGAACCCGGACGTCGACCCCGATATCCCGGCGTTGATTGGTGCCTCCGCGGCATTGGCCATTTCCGGTATGCCGTTCGCTGGACCGATTGGCGCTGCGAAGGTTGGCTACAAAGATGGTGAATACGTTCTCAATCCGGGTCGCGCAGCCATTGCTGAGGGCGACCTCGAGCTCGTCGTAGCGGGCACCAAAGACGCCGTTCTTATGGTTGAATCAGAAGCCTCCGGCCTCTCTGAAGAAATCATGCTGGGCGCAGTCATGTTCGGTCACGAGCAGATGCAGGTGGCTATCGACACAATCAACGAGCTCGCTGCGGAAGTTGGCAAGCCTGCCTGGGATTGGTCTGCACCGGCAGTTGACGAAGATCTCGCAGCAGCCGTAGCTGCCTCTGCAACTGACGGACTCTCCAGCGCCTACCAAATCACTGACAAACAAGAACGTCAGGAAGCCGTTGGCGCAGCCAAGTCTGCCGCTGTTGAAGCGCTGGCTGGCGGTGATGATGCTCAATGGTCTGCTGATGAGGTCAAAGGCGAGCTGTACAAGCTTGAGAAGAGCACCGTTCGCCAACGTATCATCAAAGGCGAGCCGCGTATTGATGGCCGCGACAAAAGCACCGTCCGTCCTATTGACGTTGAAGTTGGTACTCTGCCCCGCGCACACGGTTCCGCTGTTTTCACGCGTGGTGAGACGCAGGCGATTGTGGTCGCAACGCTCGGCACAGGTCGTGACGCACAGATGATTGATGCTATCGAAGGCGAGCGCAAAGATCCGTTCATGCTGCATTACAACTTCCCTCCGTACTGCGTAGGCGAAACAGGATTTATTGGCTCAACGAAGCGTCGGGAAATCGGCCACGGCAAGCTGGCTCGACGTGGTATCGAAGCTGTGATGCCGAATATGGATGAGTTTGGCTACGTCATTCGCGTTGTATCGGAGATTACCGAGTCCAACGGTTCCAGCTCAATGGCGTCGGTTTGTGGCACCAGCCTCGCACTGATGGACGCAGGCGTTCCTTTGAAAGCACCGGTTGCCGGTGTCGCGATGGGGCTTGTTAAGGAAGGCGACGATTTCGCTGTTCTTACCGATATTCTGGGCGATGAAGATCACCTCGGCGACATGGACTTCAAGGTAGCGGGTACCAAAGACGGAATTACCGCACTGCAGATGGACATCAAGATCCAGGGCATTACTCAAGAAATCATGAGCACGGCGTTGGATCAGGCCAGAGACGGTCGTTTGCACATTCTCGACGAGATGAACAAGGTTCTCGGCGAGACGCGCGGCGAAATGTCCGAGTGGGCTCCGACAATCATGACCATGAGAATCGACCCTGAGAAAATTCGCGATGTCATCGGTAAAGGCGGCTCTGTTATTCGCGCCATCACCGAAGAGACGGGTGCATCTGTTGATATCGACAATGACGGCACAATTCGTATCGCGTCTATTGATGGAGCCTCTGGTAAGGAAGCTCATCGTCGCATCGAGTTGATCACCGCTGACGTCGAAGTTGGTCGTATCTACGACGGTAAGGTTGCACGACTCATGGACTTCGGTGCATTCGTCACAATCCTGCCGGGCAAAGACGGTCTCGTACACATCTCTCAGATCTCTAACGAACGCGTCGAGAAAGTCAGTGACAAGCTGGCCGAAGGCGACGAAGTTAAGGTTAAGGTTCTGGAGGTTGATCGTCAGGGTCGCGTTCGCCTTTCCATGAAAGAGGTTGACGCCGAGTAAGACTTTTCCCCAGGTAAACCAAAAGGCCGAATCGCTCACGCGGTTCGGCCTTTTTTATAGCCCGGGTTTTGCCGCAAAGGGCTCGAGAAACTCAATAATTCGGTCGGGCAAATAGAATGTCGGCCGCCAAGGTGTGCCACCACTCACAAATCCGACGTGGCCTCCGCCATCGGAAACCTCGATCGTGACATCTTCAGAGATCTGGTCAGAGGCTGGAACGACGTCAGGTGACATGAACGGGTCGTCAAGCGCGTTAATGACCAGCGTCGGTCGTTCTATCCGCGATAGAAAGTGCGTCGAGCTACAGCGATCGTAGTAGTCCTGCATGCCGGTAAAGCCGTGCAGAGGCGCCGTTACGGCGTCGTCAAATTCGGCGAAAGTCCTCGCGCCCATGGCCCGTTCCCAATCGAACGCCGCCGTATGACGGTCAAACTTGCCTGCAACCGCTCGCTTCATGCGTTTTAGTAGATAATACTGATAAGTCTTTGAAAAACCACGGTTAAGAGACTCGGAACAAATGTGTAGGTCCAACGGCACACAAACAGCGGTCGCAGCGGCCAACGGAGTCTCGGATTCGGACTCTCCGAGGTACTTTAGGAGCACATTTCCGCCTAATGAGTAGCCAACTGCGAGCACCGGACCGGGGTTCCCGGACCCCTCTCGGTGTGCTTGCAGGCGGGTCAGAAAGTACTTGAGATCATTGGTTTCACCGGCATGATATCGACGTGGCAGGCGGTTGCGATAGTCGCCGCAGTCGCGAAAATGCAACACGCAGGACCGCCAGCCTCTCGCGAAGACGGCGTCCATAAGCATTCGGGCATAGGATGACTCGGCTGATCCTTCCAGGCCGTGAAGTATGACCAGTAACGGCGCCGCATCCGGTAGTGAGTCACTCTCTATCATCCAGTCAACGGCAGTAACGTCACCGTCTGGCAGCTCCAGCGTTTCCCGTCGTAATTTCGGGCGCGATTTCCACGCCCACGGGAGACTGGGAAACATGGTTTGAGCATGGGCATTTCGCAGCCACCACGGCGCCTTGAAAGCGCTTTTTGTCACTTGTTTATTCTGCAATTCGAAAGTCATTGTCGCGATTCTGCCACGTTTAACGTCTGCGTGTTTTGGGCAAAAAAAATGGCCCTCCGCTTACGCGGAGGGCCTGCCGTGGAGTAGTTATCCCTTCAGGCTTTTGCAACAGGGGGCGGGGGAGCGTATCCCTGTCACAATGATTAAGCTATGGCACGAATGGGATGTTGTCAAGACGTTTTGACGATGGCTGCGCGGCCGCAGAGTTTTTCGATTTTCCAGTTTTCTATCGCCCAGGACCAGATCGCGGGCAGCGATTCTTTGACCAGTTTTGGCGGAGGCGATTGTCGCAAAGCGACGAGTACTTCAAGCAGTGTTGCTTCGGCGAATTCCATTGAGATCCCCGGGGCCCCGGTGAGTTTGCTGAGCTTGTCGCCGTCGGGGTGAGTGATGACCGGGACATGGGCATAGTCAGGCGTGCCGTATTCCAGTAATTGCTGCAGCCAAATTTGTCGGGGCGTCGAGTCTAATAGATCGATACCGCGAACAATCTCGGTAACGCCCTGAAACTCATCGTCGACAACGACCGCTAAATGGTAAGCGATAAGGCCATCACGACGTCGAACAACAAAGTCGCCGGATTCCTTCTCGAGGTTCTGGGAAATGCGGCCCTGTAGGCGATCGTCGAAAGCGACGTCTGAATCCTCGGTTCGCAGTCGAATGGCGGCATCGCCAGGCGGGCAGCCCTCTCGACAGGTTCCGGGGTAGATGGGCCCCAACGGCCCCCTGGGAGCGTCGGCCAAGTCACGCCGGGAGCAATGACAGCGATAGGCCACGCCCCTTTCGAGCAGTGTCGCCAGCGCAGCTTCGTAGGCGTCGATTCGGGTGCTTTGAAAAAGGCAGGTGGCATCCCACTCGAAGCCGTACCGATCCAATGCCTCAACGATGCTTGCCGACGCACCGGCTTGCTCGCGTGGAGGATCGATGTCCTCTATACGCAGCAGCCAAGCGCCGTTGTTGACGCGTGCTTGAAGATAGCTGGCGGCGGCAGCGGCCAGCGAACCGAAATGTAATGGGCCTGTTGGTGACGGGGCGAACCGTCCGACATAGGGGGTCGGTTCGCGCGTCTGCATTAGTTCGATCGACTACCGATACCGGTCATCTGTATCGCGGAACTGTCGTTCCGAGAGTTCCCGGCGTTCCTGAGCCTCCAGGCTTAGAGTCGCAACGGGCCGAGCTTCAAGTCGCTTGAGACCGATCTCTTCGCCTGTTTTGTCACAAAAGCCGTAGGAGCCGTCATCGAGTCGGGCAAGAGCCGAATCGATTTTTCGGAGGAGCTTGCGTTCGCGGTCACGCGTTCGAAGTTCCAGACCGAATTCTGATTCCTGTGTCGCTCGGTCATTCGGGTCAGGGAAGTTAGCGGCTTCGTCCTGCATGTGATGAACCGTTCGGTCGACTTCGAACATCAGCTCGTTCTTCCAGGCCGTGAGAATTTCCCGGAAATGCTCAATCTGCTCGTCGCTCATGTACTCCTCGCCTCGGGCGGGCTTGTACGGAGCAATGCCATGAATCGGGCCGGAAAGTGCATCACCCCTGCGTTTGGCGGCACGAACCGGCGCTTTCGTTCTCACCGGCGCTTTCGTTCTCATCGGTGTCTTCTTCTTCGCCGCTGGCTTGCGCGCTGCAGGCGCCTTCTTCTTGCTCACTTTCTTCTTCGTCGCCT
>CAZMRZ010000015.1:33144-40348 GCA_964568835.1 uncultured Woeseiaceae bacterium
GCTGGCTTGCGCGCTGCAGGCGCCTTCTTCTTGCTCACTTTCTTCTTCGTCGCCTGTTTCTTCACGGGCGCCTTTTTCTTCACAGGGGCCTTTTTCTTGCTCGCTTTCTTGGCGACCTTCTTCTTGCTCACTTTCTTCTTCGCCGCCTTTTTCTTCACGGGCGCCTTTTTCTTGCTCGCTTTCTTGGCGACCTTCTTCTTCGGAGGGGCCTTTTTCTTGCTTACTTTCTTGGCGACCTTCTTCTTTGCAGGGGCCTTTTTCTTGCCCACTTTCTTGGCGACCTTTTTCTTGGCCACAGATTTCTTGGCGGCAACCTTCTTACGAGAGGACGTTACTTTTTTCCGCTTCTTGCTTGCGGCTTTCTTTGCGGGCATTTTCGACTCCTGCGGGGGGCAGAAAAGGCGGCGATTATACATTGCCTGAGGCGTTAGGGAAGCTCTATTTTCTGAGGCCTGTTCGGCGGCCTAAAAAAGCCCGGCAGGCCGCATTGACACTGGGTTCCCGCGGATTGTCTTTTTTGACCGACAAATCTTTTATTGCCGAGTTTTATCGTCGGATTTCCATTACACTAGCCGAATTTGACGGGATATCGGTCCGATTAACCAATGCGATTAAGCAAGATAAAGCTCGCCGGCTTCAAATCCTTCGTCGACCCTACAACGATTACCTTTCCGAGCAGCCTTGTGGGCGTGGTCGGTCCCAATGGTTGTGGCAAGTCGAATGTGATCGACGCTGTACGATGGGTAATGGGCGAAAGCTCAGCCAGTCGTCTGCGCGGCGACTCCATCACAGATGTAATTTTTAACGGCTCCAGCTCCAGAAAGCCCGTTGGCGCGGCGTCCGTTGAACTGCAGTTCGACAACAGTGACGCGACGCTAAAGGGGCAATACGCGAAATACTCGGAGATTTCGATTCGGCGCGAGGTGAGTCGCGACGGCATATCGACCTATTACCTGAATGGCACAAAGTGCCGCCGCAAGGACATCACTGGAGTCTTTCTCGGTACGGGCCTCGGTCCACGCAGTTACTCGATTATCGAGCAGGGGATGATTTCTCGTCTTATCGAGGCGAAGCCTGAAGATATGCGGGTCTTCCTCGAAGAGGCGGCCGGTATATCGAAATACAAGGAACGTCGGCGCGAGACATCGAATCGCATCAAACACACCAAGGAAAATCTCGATCGCTTACTTGATGTGCTCGACGAGGTTGAGAAACAAATCAAGCATCTCGATCGCCAAGCCAAGACGGCGGAACGCTACGGCCGCTATAAAGACGATGAACGACGGACGGCGGCCGAGCTGCTGGCGTTGCACGCCAAAGATCTGGATGACCGGGGCAGTGACGCTGGCTCCCGGTTTGCGGAACGAAAAACCAATCTTGAGGCGGCTATTGCGAAGCAACGCAGCCTTGAGGCTTCACTGGAAGAAACCAGGGTTCGCCAAACCGACCGTAGCGACGATTTCAATTCAGTGCAGGGCCGGTATTACAAAGTCGGATCCGAGATCGCTCGATTGGAACAAACGATCGAGCACGCACGCGAATTGCGTGAGAGACAGCAAAGCGATCTGGAGCAAGCCATCAGTGGCGCGACGGAGATTGCGACTCTAATCGATCAAGACGAAACGGAGATTGAGCAGCTCGAACTGACCTTGAGTGAACTTGTGCCCGGCCTTGAGCAGGCGCGCCAGGGCGAAAGATTATCTGCAGCGTCGCTGGAGCAGGCAGAAGAAGCGCTGACTGAATGGCAGCGCCAGTGGGACGAACATGCCACGGAATACAACGGGGCCTTGCAGGCGCAGAGCGTAGAGAGCACGCGTTCCGAGCAGATCGAATCTCGATTGCAGAGTTTTGTCGAACGTCGCAAGAAGATCGCTGAGGCGCAGGAGGATGCGAGTCCCGAAGAGCTCAAAGCCAAGCATGACGAAAGGGTTGAGCAGGAGCTTCGCAAACGTCAGGCGCGGGATGAGTTCGACCGCCACCTGTCTGATACCGGCGAAAAGATTCGAAAACTCCGCGAACAGGATCAAAAGTTAACGCAACTCGTCGATGAGCGGCATGCGACTCTGCAAAACGCCAACGGCAAGTTCGCCTCGCTTGAGGCACTGCAAAAAGCCGCCCTGGGTGAAGGCGACGATGGCATCAACAGCTGGCTCGAGAATTCGGGGCTTGAAAAAAACCACCGTGTAGCACAAAAGCTCAATGTCGAATCCGGATGGGAAAAGGCAGTAGAGACCGTATTGGGTGACTATCTTCAGGCGGTTTGTGTCAGCGACATTACCCCGGTCACCGAAACCATCGCCAGATTAAAGACCGGAAATATCACTGCCCTCAGGGAACAGTCGAAAGACGGTGGAGCCGTTGCGACGGCAAACACGCTCGCCGAGAAGGCCAGTGGAGCACCGGCGGCTGTGACTGAAATGCTGTCGGCTGTCGTGGTTGCAGATTCGCTCGGACAGGCCCTTGGGATCCGTGAGTCGCTGGCTGATGGCGCCTCGGTTGTTACGCCTGATGGTGTTTGGCTTGGGAAGAACTGGCTGCGCGTATCGCGAGGCAAAGAAGGCAAGGCGGGTGTCCTGGCGCGCGAGCACGAAATTCGCCGATTGAAATCCGACATTCGGGAAATGCAGGTACGCCACGATAGCGCCAAGAAATTACTGCATGACGGACGCCTTCGTTTGACGCAGCTTGAGGAACGTCGCGAGACCCTGCAGCGTGACGCATCATCGCTCCTGAATGAATACTCAGAAGTTAAGGCGTCACTTGAATCCGCTCGGTACAAAATGGACCAGGCGAACGCGCGCAAGGCAGCACTTGCTGAAGAATCGAGCGATTTGGACAACGAAAAGATTTCGGCTGAGGAACAACTGCGCGAATCGCAGCGCGTTCGCGGCCAGGCAGGAGAAGTGCTCGAAAGACTGGTTGCCGTTAAGCAGGAACACGAAGCACGGCGAGAAGAGCTGCGAGCAGAGCTCCAGCGTGTTCGTGCGCAATCTGATGAAGACCGTCAGAGTGCCCAGAACATTGCGATCCAGTTTGAAAGCCGCCGAACGAGCAAGGAATCAGCGGCGCAGAACCTTGAGCGTATGAAATCACAGCTGACGCAATTTCGGTCACGTGAAACCGAAATTTTTGATCAGCTTCAGAATAGCCAATCTCCGCTGGTCGGAAACAAGGACGATCTGGCGAAGCAGCTTGAGAGTCGTCTGGCTGTAGAGGAAGAGTTAGCGACGGCTCGGCAAAAAGTCGAGAAAGTTGAAACCGAGCTTCGAGAGCTCGATCAATCACGTCTGCAAATTGGCCAGTCTGTCGAAGAGTCCCGGTCGAAAGTCAGTGAAGCAGAAATGGCCGTGCAAGAGTTGAAGGTTCGTCGAGAAGGGTTTACCGATCAGCTTGGCCAGACAGGGTTCGAACTTGCGACGCTGCTTGATGAGATTGATGAGAGCGCGGATATCGACGCTTGGGATGAGAAGCTTGGGAAAGTTCGCAAGCGCATCGATCGTCTGGGCCCGATCAATTTGGCGGCCATTGACGAATTCAAAGAACAGTCTGAACGCAAGGAATATCTTGATTCACAACTGGCAGACTTGAACGATGCGTTGTCGACGCTGGAAGGTGCGATCAGGAAGATCGACAAAGAAACGCGGACGCGATTCCGCGACACCTTTGAAAAAGTTAACGACGGCTTTAAAGTCTTGTTTCCGAAATTGTTCGGCGGCGGCCATGCGTATCTTGAGCTCACCGGTGACGATTTGCTGACCACAGGTATTACGGTAATGGCGCGTCCACCGGGCAAACGTAATAGCACGATTCAGTTGTTGTCGGGTGGTGAGAAAGCATTGACCGCAGTGGCGCTCGTTTTCGCTATTTTCGAACTCAATCCCGCACCGTTTTGCATGCTCGACGAGGTCGATGCGCCGTTGGATGATGCAAACGTCACTCGTTTCTGCAACATCGTTAAAGAAATGTCGGACAAGGTGCAGTTCGTTTTTATTACGCACAACAAAGTCACGATGGAGCTTGCTCGCCAACTGTCCGGCGTTACGATGCAGGAGCCTGGTGTATCTCGTCTGGTTTCCGTCGATCTGGATGCAGCGGTGAAAATGGCGGCGAGTTAGTCCGCCGATATGAGAACGTAAATGGATGGACTGCGCTGGTTGTTGTTGTTATTCGGGCTCCTGGTGGTTGCAGGTGTCTATCTATACAGCCGCCGAGAAAAAACGCCGACCGAGGATGATGACGCCATTTCTCATCGCGTTGCTCCGAGTCTTGATGGAGCCGATCTGCAGGAAGATGCAGAGTCGATGCTTGATGCGGACGACGGTGTCGAAGCCCCTGACGAACAGCCCGTCGCCCCGAACCAACCACAGAAAATAGTGACCGTTCGAATTGTCGCGCGGGAGAAAAAGGCCTTCGCCGGTGATGAGCTGATCCTGAGCATGCGCGGTATCGGACTTCGTCACGGAAAGTTCGGGATTTTTCATCGTTACGACGGCAACGACGAAACCAAGACTGTATTCAGCGCGGCGAGCCTCGTGGAGCCCGGCAGTTTCGATCTGCAGAATATTCAAGGACAGCAGATCCCAGGCATCAGTTTGTTTCTGGTACTGCCTGGTCCGATAGACAGCGTTGAGGCATTTGATTTGATGTTGGCGGCGGCGAGAACTTTAACGCAGTCCCTCGACGGCGAACTTCTCGATGAATCGGGTAGCAATCTCAGTATTCAGCGCGAACGATACTTGCGAGAAGAGATCATTCAGTTTCAACACAGCAGCCTTGTGTCCTGATACTCGGTGGCGTGACGCTAATGTCTGAGTCTACTGCCACGCGAAAAAAACTCGAGTCACTTCGCGATCAGATTCGCCACCATAACTTTCGTTATCATGCGCTGGACGACCCGGAAATTCCGGACGCTGAGTACGATCGACTCATGCGCGAATTGCAGCGACTCGAAGCCGATCACCCTGAACTTGTATCCACTGACTCGCCAACTCAGCGTGTCGGAGATGCGCCCATATCAGCTTTCGGAACGGTTGCACACGAACTTCCGATGCTCTCTTTGGGGAATGCGTTTAGCGAGGACGAGCTGCGAGAATTTCACCGGCGTGTGTTGGACCGTCTTGAGCTAGATGACAACGCAGATCTGGTCTATGCGGCGGAGCCCAAGTTGGACGGGGCAGCCGTCAGTTTGCTGTATGAGAACGGAGTCTTGGTGCGAGGAGCTACCCGGGGTGATGGTACAACCGGTGAGGACATTACCCACAACGTTCGGACCATCGAAGCAATCCCGCTTAGGCTGTTGGGCGATGGATTTCCGGATCGACTCGAAGTACGCGGCGAAGTCTTCATGCCCAAAGCGGGATTCGAGGCCTATAACGAAAGAGCGCGCCAGGCCGGTGAGAAGACCTTCGTCAATCCGCGAAATGCTGCGGCAGGAAGCTTGCGACAGCTTGACCCGAAACTTACGGCGAACCGCCCGCTGGATATGTACGCGTACTCCGTCGGTGTATCTGAAGGCGGGACGCTGCCGTCATGCCATAGCGAAATCCTCAGTCAGCTACAAAGCTGGGGCATTAAAGTCTGTCCGGAACGGCGGGTCGTGCAGGGTGTTGAAGGATGCCTCGACTACTACCGCAATATCGGCAATGGTCGCGACGACCTGAGTTATGAAATCGACGGTGTTGTCTACAAGGTGGATAGCCTTGATATGCAGAATGAGCTCGGATTCGTTTCGCGAGCTCCAAGATGGGCGATCGCGCATAAGTTTCCTGCACAAGAAGAGCTTACGGTTGTTGAAGATGTGGAGTTTCAGGTTGGGCGAACGGGCGCTGTCACACCGGTCGCACGACTTAATCCGGTATTTGTAGGTGGCGTCACCGTCAGCAATGCGACGCTGCACAATATTGATGAGCTTCACAGGAAAGACGTCCGTGTCGGAGACACCGTGATCGTGCGAAGGGCGGGGGACGTTATTCCGGAAGTCGCCAGCGTCATTGTCGAACGACGACCGAAAGGAGCTCGCCGCGTTCAGCTACCGACGAAATGCCCTGTATGCGATTCGCATGTTGAACGTGAAGAAGGAGAAACCGTCGCCCGATGTACAGGCGGCTTGTTCTGTGCGGCACAACGAGCTGAAGCGTTAAAACACTTTGTTTCGCGTCGCGCACTCGACATTGAGGGATTTGGAGCGAAACTCGTAGAACAGTTGGTCGATATCGACCGTCTGAAGACACCGGCAGATATTTTTCAATTGACGGTGGAGGAACTGAGTCAACTGGATCGAATGGGCGAGAAGTCCGCCAGCAAGTTGATTGACTCAATACAGTCGAGCAAATCAACAACATTGGCGCGCTTTCTTTATGCGCTCGGTATTCGAGAGGTTGGTGAGGCGACAGCAGCAAGCGTCGCAAATCATTTTGGCCGGTTACAAAACTTGATCGCTGCGACAGCGGAAGAGCTGCAGAGCGTCACAGATGTTGGTCCCGTTGTTGCTTCGAGAATAAAGTCGTTTTTCGCCGAACAGCATAACCTGGACGTAATTACCCGAATGCAGGAATACGGCGTCGAGTGGGTGGAATCGGATCCTGTCGAATTGCCATCGGATGGCGCGTTGTCGGGCAAAACATTCGTCATAACGGGAACATTGCCGACTATGACGAGGGATGCTGCCAAAGAGCTGATCCAATCTGCTGGTGGAAAGGTGACCGGCAGCGTTTCGTCGAAGACCGACTATCTTGTTGCGGGTGAAAAGGCTGGTTCGAAGCTAATTAAGGCGGAAAAGCTCGAAGTAATGGTCCTGGACGAGACTGCGCTGAAGGCCCTTATTTCCACTTAAGCTCTTTTGCAGCTGCACTTTCTCCGTAGTTTTCCCAATAACACATATGGCGTTCGGGAATCCGCTGTGGCAAGACTTGGGCGATTTTTCCCATGTCCGACATTTGTCTGGCGATTCGACCACCTGATCAATATATTGCTTTCCCATGCAACAAAAACAACAAAAGAAAGTTCTAAATGCATTCCAATTGGTACTTCGCCCAATTGTGAAAATACTGCTGAGATACGGGATTGGGTATAACGAATTCGCCGAAACGGTGAAGACGTCGTTTGTCGATGTAGGCAGTACTGATTTCGGTATCCGAGGCAGGCCGACAAATATCTCTCGAGTAGCGGTAATGACTGGGCTAACGCGTAAGGAGGTCAGACGGCT
>CAZMRZ010000016.1:0-17228 GCA_964568835.1 uncultured Woeseiaceae bacterium
TCGACCAGGTCATCGTCGAACTCACAGTCCATGGTGGACGACTCACCTGTACCGCGTTGGTCGATCAATAGAATGTCGCGATTGCGCCGCACATCTTCGAACGCGCCCGAGTAGGCCGCGTAGAACTGAACGGACCCTTGTCCCGGGCCGCCGGCGATCGGCACCAACGGGTCAGGTTCGGGCGTCAGGTTCAGGGCCGGCACGACCGCTACCCGCAACTCAATTTCGCCTTCTACCTCGCCGGACGGGTCGAGCGGCCGAACCATGGTGCCGCAGCGGGCCGCCATGCTAGGCGCACCGGGTCCGGCGCTGATTCGACAGCCCTCCAGCTCGAGGGTTTGAGCGAAGGAGTGGCCAGCGCCAAAAAGGGCAACCAGCAGAACAGCTAAGATTCTGAGCATATTGGACTCTGAGCGCAAAACAGCGCGCCATCTTGGACAAAGGCCCTCAAATAGTAAAGTTTCTACAGTAGCGATACTGGCAACGATACTGGCCAGAGACTAGAATGCGCCACCCCAGAGAGGACCGAAACCGGTCAATTATTAAGCAACTATGAAAGAAGCGTTTGACGTCATTGTGATTGGCGGCGGTCACGCCGGAACGGAAGCCTGCCTGGCGGCCGCACGGGCGGGCGTGCGAACGCTCCTCGTTACCCACAACGTCAAGACCTTGGGCCAGATGAGCTGCAACCCGGCCATTGGCGGAATAGGTAAGGGCCACCTGACGAAAGAAATCGATGCTCTTGGCGGTGCGATGGCGAAAGCGATCGACCGCGCCGGCATTCAATTTCGAATTCTGAACGCCAGCAAGGGTCCGGCCGTACGTGCAACCCGGGCACAGGCGGATCGCGAACTGTATCGAGGTGTCATTCAGGACGTGATCCGAAACCAGGCCAACCTGACGGTCGTAGAAGCATCGGTGGACGATCTGATTCTCGACAATGACCGAGTTGCGGGCGTGGTTACCGACAAAGGGTCCAGTTACCTTTCGCGCGCGGTGGTGCTCACGGCTGGCACGTTCCTGGCCGGACGCATACTCATTGGTAAGACCGAAAAAGCGGGTGGTCGCGTCGGCGATGCACCGTCGACCAGTCTGGCGGAGAAACTTCGTGAGCTGCCGTTCAATGTCGCAAGGCTGAAAACCGGCACGCCGCCGCGACTCGATGGCAGCACACTTAATTATGAATTGATGCTGGAGCAACCGGGCGATGAGCCGACACCGGTGTTTTCGTTTCTCGGTGAGCGTCGCCAGCACCCGCAACAGATCTCCTGTCATATCACGAACACGACCGAGGAGACGCACGACATTATTCGCGGCGCACTCGACCAGTCGCCGATGTATTCCGGGATGATTGAGGGCGTCGGACCGCGCTACTGTCCGTCCGTCGAAGACAAGGTTGTTCGGTTTGCGGACAAAGCTTCGCACCAGATCTTCGTTGAACCTGAAGGCCTGACAACCAGCGTCGTTTATCCGAACGGAATTTCGACCAGCCTGCCACATGACGTGCAGGTGAAATTCGTGCGCTCGATTACCGGTTTCGAAAAAGCCGAGATAACACAATCCGGCTACGCGATTGAGTACGACTATTTCGATCCGCGCGACCTGAAGCCGACGCTCGAAACAAAGCACGTCGAAGGCCTGTATTTCGCGGGACAGATCAACGGCACGACCGGCTATGAGGAGGCGGGCGCACAAGGCCTGCTCGCCGGCATTAACGCGGCACGACAGTCACGCGGCGAAGAGGGCTGGTTCCCGCAACGACACGAAGCCTACATCGGCGTGCTCGTCGACGACCTCATCACGCGGGGCGTGAGTGAGCCGTATCGTATGTTTACGAGCCGCGCCGAATATCGCCTGACGTTACGAGAAGACAACGCGGACTTGCGGCTTACACCGAAAGGTCGCGAATTGGGTCTCGTCGACGACGAGCGCTGGGAAACCTACAACGCTAAATACGAAGCGGTTGCGAAAGAGAAGGCGCGCTTCGATAGCATCTTCGTCAAGTCGGCGGATGCGACCGCGGCCAAGATGCTTAAACGACCCGAGCTTAAATACCGGGACGTGGTCGCGCTGCCCGAGGTGGGCGAAGCAGACCTTGCGGCACTCGCGAACGACGAACAGCGCGAACAGGTTGGATTGCAATTGGAAGTGCAAGCAAAGTACTCGGGCTATATCGACCGGCAGGAACGCGAGATCGCGAAGCACGCGAAGCAGGAGTCGCTGCGACTTCCGGAGGACATGGACTACGTGTCTGTTCGCGGCTTATCAAATGAAGCGCGCCAAAGGCTCGTCGCCGCGCGCCCGACAACACTCGGTCAGGCATCGCGGCTCGAGGGCATGACGCCCTCTGCGATTTCACTCTTGTTGGTTCACATTAAGAAGCGGCAGCTGAAAAAAAGCGCTTGAGACCCCGGTGCTTGCAAGCGATTTGACGGGCGTCGGCGCCGTACGCAAAAAGCCCCGCATATGCGGTATCCTTCGGGGCATGAAACTGACACAAACTTTGTTGCTGTTACTGGCGTTGACCGCAATTTCTGCCTGCGGTGACTCCGCTGAGTCCGGCGCTTCGTCCTCGGTGCTCAACAGGGGCATTGTTGTCGATCCGGAAACGCTGGATGCTCACAAAGCACGCACCAATCAGGCGGCAGACGTGTTGCGCGATATCGGCGAGGGTCTGGTCAGTTATTCAGCGAACGGCGAGCTCGTCGCGGGCGTTGCCAAAAGCTGGACGGCCAGCGATGACGGACTGACTTACCGGTTCAACCTGCGCCATGAAGCGAGGTGGTCCAACGGCGATCCGGTAACGGCCGGGGACTTCGTGTTCGCGTTCGAGCGACTCGCCGATCCGGATACCGCCGCATTCTATGCTCAGTTCTTGGGGGACATCGCCGGGGTTGAGGCTGTCGATGACTGGACGCTGCTCATTCAGCTGGGGCGGCCGACGCCCTACCTCGTGAAGCTGCTAACGCACCCGGCGACCTTTCCCTTGCACCCGGGATCGCTCGCAAAGCACGGCGACCGATTCGCCAGGCCCGGAAACCTGGTGTCAAACGGAGCCTACGAGCTAACCGAGTGGGTGCCAGGGTCGGTGCTGACACTAAAAAGAAACCCCTTCTACTGGAATGATGCCAACACGAGCATCGATGAGGTTCGTCATCACGTTATCACGGAGGACACGACCGAACTGGCTCGTTACCGCGCCGGCGAAATTGACATTACCGGCACGGTGCCGCCGGACCGCTTCAAGCAACTGCAAGAGGAGCACGGTGACCAGCTCCATGTGTCGCCGAGGCTTGGTGTTTATTACTACGGTTACAACCTCTCGAAGCCGATGTTTAAGGACAGCCCGGAGCTACGACAGGCCTTGTCGATGGCGATTGATCGCGAATTGCTCGTGGAAAAAGTGACGGGCCGCGGTGAGGCGCCGGCCTACAGCTGGGTGCCGCCGGGCATTGATAATTATTCGGCGACGAAATTCAGCTACGCAGAGCTGACGCAAGAGAAGCGCAATCAGATCGCGCGGAGCCTATACATGGAGGCGGGGTACAGCGACGAAAACCCGCTGCAATTCGAGCTGCGATACAACACGTCGGATACTCAGAGGCGCATTGCATTGGCTATTCAGTCGATGTGGCAGGACGTACTGGGTGCAGAGGCGACGCTCGTCAATGAAGAGTTTCAGGTATTACTGGCTAATATCCAGGAAAAGGATGTCACCGAGGTTTTTCGCCTGAGCTGGACCGGCGACTATAACGACGCACACACTTTCCTTAGCATTCTGCAGTCGGGCAACGGTGCGAACTCACCCGGCTACGTGAGTGACGAATACGATTCATTGTTTCAGCGCGCCGGAGAGCAAATTGACCTGGATCGCCGCCGCCTGTATCTCGAAGAAGCCGAGCGAGTGATGTTGGCGGATCACCCGGTAATCCCCATTTACTTCTACGTCAGCACGCACCTCGTGAGTCCGCGGGTCGAAGGCTGGGGCGACAACGTTCATGATTATCATTACTCTCAGCACCTGAGTCTAAAAGCGGCCGAATAGCCGCGCAGGGAAGAACGCTTGCTGCGATACACGTTGCTCCGTCTGCTGGGGGCAATACCAACGCTGTTGTTGGTGATCACCCTGGCCTTTCTCATGGTGCATGCTGCGCCGGGTGGCCCGTTTGACGATGAGAGAGTGCTGCCAGCCGAAGTTGCCGCCAACATTCAGGTGGCGTATCACCTCGACGAACCCTTACCAAAACAATTTGGTCGCTACCTGTCCGGCCTGATTCGCGGCGACCTCGGTCCGTCTTATCGCTATCGTGACTACACCGTCGCCGAACTTATCGGCAGCGGTTTTCCGGTGTCACTCCGGATTGGCGTTCTGGCTATTTTGCTCGCGCTGCTTCTCGGCGTTAGCGCCGGCACAGTAGCCGCATTACGGCAGGGGTCCATGTTGGATCGTGTTGTCATGTCATTTGCGATGACGGGTATATCCATTCCCGTTTTCGTCATAGCGCCGGTCCTCGTGCTGTTGCTGGCGGTGAAGCTGCACTGGTTGCCCGCCGGCTGGAGCGGCGCGACGGGTATGGCGAAGTATGTTTTGCCGGTGATTACTTTGGCGTTGCCGCAGATTGCGTACATTGCCCGCCTGACACGAGCGAGCATGATCGATGTGCTCAGCCGAGACTTCATTCGCACGGCCCGAGCACAGGGGCTCGGAACAAAAACGATTCTTCGAGTGCATGCGCTCAAGCCCGCCATGTTACCGGTGCTGTCGTACATGGGCCCGGCCATTGCCGCGGTGTTGACCGGATCGGTGATTGTCGAAGAGGTGTTCGGCATACCGGGCCTTGGCCAGTTTTTTGTGCGCGGGGCGCTCAATCGTGATTACACCCTCGTTCTTGGCATCGTCATTTTCTACGCGACGTTGATCATTTCGCTGAACCTGCTCGTCGACATTCTGTACGGCGTCATTGACCCAAGGGTGCGACAACGATGAAAAAGAGCGGCGGAATATTGCTCTTTGTTCTCGTGCTGGCGATCGTCGCGCCGTGGTTGAGCCCACACGAATATCAGAGCACCAACTTCGACGCGATTCTTCAGCCACCCGGTTTTGCCGGCATGCACTGGTTTGGCACCGATGAGCTTGGGCGCGACCTGTTCGTGCGAACGATGCTCGGTATTCGCATTACATTGCTTGTCGCCGTCGTCGCGAGCCTGGTGAGTCTGGTCATTGGCGTAAGCTATGGTGCGGTTGCAGGCTATGTTGGCGGTCGAGTGGACGCCGTCATGATGCGCCTGGTCGACACGCTGTACGCGCTGCCATTTATTTTCTTCGTGATCCTGTTGATGGTCGTGTTCGAAAGAAGCTTCCTGCTGATCTTTGTCGCTATCGGCGCAATCAACTGGCTCGACATGGCGCGCATCGTTCGTGGGCAGACGCTCAGCCTTCGTGAGCGAGACTTTATCGATGCCGCCAGGCTGACCGGCGTCAGCACGGCCAGAATAATTTTTCGACACATAGCGCCAAACCTGCTTGGCATTGTTGTGGTTTACGTCACATTGACGATTCCGCAGGCCATTCTGGTCGAGTCGTTCCTGAGCTTTCTTGGCCTCGGCGTTCAGGAGCCGCAAACCTCACTTGGCGCGCTCGTTGACGCGGGCGTGAAACAGATGGAAGGCGCATCATGGATGTTGCTGATCCCCGCGGTGCTGCTCGCGCTCATCCTGATGAGCTTCAACTTTCTGGGCGATGCACTGCGCGACTTCTTTGATGCGAGACAGTCGAAGTGAGCCTGCTCGAGGTCAAAGGGCTGTCGGTTCACTATGGTGATAACGCCGTTGTGGATGCCGTGACCTTTTCCGTAAACAGCGGCGAGTCGGTCGGCATTGTTGGCGAGTCCGGATCTGGCAAGTCGCAAACGGCGCTGTCGCTACTCGGCCTGCTGCCAGCGGAGGCGACAGTCTCTGGCAGTATATTGTTTGATGGCAAAGAGCTGGCGAACAGGGGCGAGCGCGAGCTCAATCAGGTCAGGGCGACGCGCATTGCCATGGTGTTCCAGGACCCCATGCAGGCGCTGAACCCGTACTTGCGAATTGGCAAGCAGTTGCGGCAAATAGTGTTGCAGCACGAGCTCGCCACTGCCAACGTAGCGGATGCGAAGGTCGTAGATATGTTGCGTCGTGTGGGACTACCCGACCCGGAGCGTCAGTTTCGAGCCTTCCCGCACGAGTTGTCAGGCGGCATGCGACAACGCGTCATGATCGCTTCCGCCCTCATCGGTGAGCCAGACCTCCTGATCGCGGATGAACCAACAACCGCACTCGACGTTACGGTGCAGGCGCAGATTCTTGATCTTCTCGAAGCTCTGCGCGATGACACCGCGCTGCTGCTGATAACGCACGACCTCGGAATTGTCGCTGGCCGTTGCGAGCGACTGCTGGTGTTTGATAAGGGCAGGCTGGTTGAGTCGGGAGCGACGACCTCGATATTTACTTCACCCGAGAACGCGCACACGAAAAAACTACTGAAGGCGGCGCTGCGAATCGATCGCGGCGAGATGCTGAAACCCGCAAACGGCAAAACCTTGCTCGCGTTGGAGGGCGCGTCGGTAAGTTATAGCGATGCGACCCGCGATCAGCTGGTTGCCGTCACCGATGTGAGCCTGTCGATCCGCGAGGCGGAAACGCTGGCGATCGTTGGCGAGTCGGGTTCGGGCAAGTCGAGCCTAGTACGAGCAGTGCTCGGGCTGATTCCGATGCGGGCCGGACGGGTCGTATATGCGGGCAAGTCGCTTGAGGGGCCCGTGCAATCGCGAGCCGCGTCGCAACGGCGAGACTTGCAGCTCGTGTTTCAGGATCCGGCAAGCGCGCTGAACCCACAAATGCGAGTACGGACAATCGTTGGTGAGCCTTTGTTGGTACATGAGCCGAAACTGTCGTCCGAGTCACGCGAAGCACAAGTTGAGGCGATTCTGGACAGGGTGGGTCTGGACGCAAGCTATCTGCGCCGTTACCCGCACCAGCTGTCTGGCGGGCAGGCGCAACGCGTTGCGATCGCCCGGGCGCTGATACTGAAACCGAAAATCCTGATTTGTGACGAGGCTGTTGCCGCTCTCGACGGGTCGGTTCGAGGACAGGTTCTGGAGTTACTGAAGGACGTGCAGCAAGAGTCGGGCTTATCAATCATCTTTATCTCGCATGACCTCGCGGTTGTTCGCTCCATTAGCCATCGCGTTGCGGTGATGTATCTGGGTCGTCTGCTGGAAGTGGCGACGACGACGACCTTATTTTCTGGCGCTCGACACCCATACACGAGAGCGTTGCTCGAGGCGTCGCCCGTCCCAGACCCGTTGGTCGCGCCCGTTGTTGTAGCGCTTAAGGGCGAAGTTCCATCGTTGCTGTCTCCGCCGGCAGGCTGCGTATTTCACCCGCGCTGCGTGTATGCCGTCGCCGATTGCGGCAAGACCCGGCCAGAACTGCGGGAGATCGACGGTGCTCGTGTCGCCTGCCACCGCGTCGAGGACATTATTCGACAACGGGATGGTGACGACGATTTCGAGTGTGACTAGCTACTCTCGAATTCCTTCGAGCCCCACAAAAAAGGCATAATTCAGGGCCTCGTCGTCGAGGCGGCGAAAACGGCCGGTCGTGCCACTATGCCCTGCGGTCATGTCCGTTTTCAGTATCAGCATGTTGTCGTCAGTTTTCAGCGCTCGAAGTTTTGCCACCCACTTAGCGGGCTCCCAGTACTGCACTTGGGAGTCGTGCAGCCCGGTTGTTACCATGATGTTCGGATAGTTCTTCCTGGCGACGTTATCGTAGGGTGAGTACGACAACATGTATTCGTAGAATTCTTTTTCACGCGGGTCGCCCCACTCGTCCCACTCACCCGATGTCAGCGGAATGTCCGGATCAATCATCGTCGTAACGACGTCAACAAAGGGCACCTCGGCCAGAACCCCGTTGTACAGTTCCGGCGCCATGTTCAGAACGGCACCCATCAACAGGCCGCCGGCACTGGCACCCGTCGCATAGAGATGTTCGGGCGACGTGTAATCCTCTTCTATCAGATACTTCGATACGTCGATGAAGTCAGTAAAGCTGTTCTTCTTGTTTAACTGTCGGCCATCGTAATACCACTGGCGCCCCAGATCCGAGCCACCGCGAATGTGTGCAATGGCATAAATGAAGCCACGGTTCAGCAAGCTGAGGACATCAGAACTGAAATAAGGATGCGTGCTTGAGCCATAGGACCCATAGGCGTATTGCAGCAAAGGGTTGGCGCCATTCTTGATCATGCCCTTTCGATATACGATCGAAATCGGCACGCTGGTACCATCTCGCGCCGTCGCGAACAAACGTTCCGTTTGATAATTCGCCCGGTCAAAATCACCGACCACCGCCCGCTCTTTGATTAATGTGTGTTCTTCTGAGGCCATGTCATAGTCATACGTCGACTCGGGCGTCGTCAGTGACTCGTATACGTAACGAAGCTGGCCAGACCCGTATTCGACGTTGGTTCTCGTATAGGCCGTGTAGACCTCTTCGTCGAAGGCAAGTCGGCGCACATAGCCCGACTTTCGATCAACCACCTCAATTTGCTTCAGGCCGTTTTCAACGATCGTTACAACAAAGTAATTCTCGAAGACATCGAGATCATCCAGTAACGCGTCGTCTCTGTGGCCGACAACCTCTGACCAAGCCGCTTTCGATGTGTCGTTTAGCGGTGCTTCCATCAACTTGAAATTCTTCGCGCCGTCATTCGTTGTGATGTAGAAACGATCGACACCGTCCGTAACGCTGTACTCATGATTGTCTTCGCGAGCGAGAAATACAGTGGCTTTGTCGTCCGGCGAATCGGCCGACAAGTAACGAACTTCAGTCGACACCGTTTGTCCGCTGGTGAGAAAGAAGAATGATCCGGATAGAGACTTGCTCAGATAGAGATAATTCTCTTCGTCAGGCTCTTCAAAGACGAGCGAGTCCACGTCGTCACCGAGGTGGTGCCGGTAGATCTGAAACGAACGCAGTGTCTCGGGGTGTTGCTTACCGTAGAGAATCGTCCGGTTGTCGTTCGCCCATTCAAAGTTGCTGGTTGCCGCGCGAACCTTATCCGCGAGCAGTTCCCCCGTTGCGATATCCATAAAATACAGGTCGTAGAATCGACGACCGTCAGTATCAACGCCATAAGCGGCGGTGTTGCCGTCCGGGCTCACAGAAAAATTTCGGACCGCGAAGTAGCTGGCATCACCGGCAAGCTTGTTGACGTCGAGCATGATTTGCTCGGGCGCATTCATCGACCCTTTCTTACGCGCATAGATTGGATACTCGTTGCCCTCTTCGTAGCGCGTGTAATAGAAATGGTCGCCAAGCCGGTAAGGTGCCGACTGGTCATCCTGCTTGATGCGGGATTTCATTTCATTGGCCAGAATACCCTGCAGGCCGCTGAACGGTTCGAGCGCCTTTTCTGTGTGGGCGTTTTCTGCCTCAAGATGCGCAATCACCTCCGGGTTTTCGCGCTCCCGTAGCCAGTAGTAATTATCAACTCGGGTGTCGCCATGCAGCTCCAGCGTTACCGGACGCATTTCGGCCGTCGGGACAGTAGTCGAAGTTTCTTCACCGGAGCAAGCCATCGTCGTCGCCATGAGAAAATACAAAACGAGATTTTTCATTCTATGCCACCCATTAAAAAGCGCCCATCGGGATCGGGATCGGCGCCCCGTTGATTGTCAACAGACCCTTCTTGAAGTCGGCGTCCATGATGTACATGTCGCCTTCTTTCTTCAGGTAACCCATTGCGACGATCGCACCGGCCTGCGGATTCATCGATGTTGCAAGCTGCACCAAGGCCTCCGGCACCTTCATGTCGAGGGTCATCGCTGCTTCGAGCAACAACGACGTCCATTCAAACGAGCCGCTATCGGACTCGGGAATATCAAGCGACATTTTTAACTCCACGGTACCCATCGGTAGCGCGACGTCGAACTGATCGACGTCGACATTCAACCCCCCGGCCACCAGGCCTTTGAATTCTTCCTGGGCGCTCATCATGAGCATCGTCGGGTCCTGACTCGTCGCCATATTTTCGAGTCGGGCGGTCAAAACGCCGAGTGCCTCGGCGTCGATACCGTCAAACGTCATGTCTGCGATCATGGACACGTCACCAAAACCGGGAATCGTCTGACCGCTCATTTCCATTCGCATTGCCGCCTCCGCAAGGCCGTCGTCAACGGCTGAAGAGGCCTTTACGGTCAAGCCCTTCATGCCGCTGACCTGCATTCCCGACGACGTGACTGACATCGCGCCCATGCTCAAGTCGACATCGCCAACATGAAAGCCGTAGTCCGTGTTTTCCTGTTGGCCGGAGAATGTCAGGCTGTCGATCGTGACGACCTGCTGACTGTTGCCAAACGTTGTGCTGCCGATGTCACCCTCAAATTCGATGTCGCCGGAGCTTGCGCTGGACGCAATGTTGACCGTAATAGGCTCCCAGGTAATTTCGCCGTCCGGAACCGTCCGCGTGCCTGCCTCCAGAATGTATTTGGAATCCAGATCGCCGCCCATGCCGACTTTGCTGTAGATCGTGCCCGGTAGATCGATGGTTTCGTCACCAACCTCGACGGCGAGCGTTGAAACCGCACTGCCGAGTCCCGGCGCGAGCGAGCCCTCTTCGCGGCCCATCGAGGTGAACGCGATCAACCCGTGATCGATATGCGTGTTGATCAACAAGACAGGAAACTGCTCGTCGCCGGCACCGGCAACGGTCGACATTGCTGCACGAACCTGACCATCGCCCAATTCAACCCGGTGTTGCCCTTCGGACGAAAACCAGCCGCGATCGAATCCTTCTGATGTAACGACCAGCTCACCGCTTTCCTGGGCCGCCCAATTCAGGTTTTCGCCGACACTTTCTTCGGCAAACTTACCGACAATGGCGGGGGAGACAATGATGATGATGACTGCGAGCAGGATTAGAGCAATGACGCTTTTTTTCACTGGATTTTCCTCGTTGAGTGGTGCGTTTGAGCGAATGCTAGCATGCAGGCAGCGAGATACTGTCAGCAAACGCTAGAAATCCGCCTCGACTGTCACTAACATAGCGGCCTCACACGATGCCGGGCGCAAGCCTTGCCCCAAGAAAGCGCTGAAAAATCAAATGATTACGAACATGAAATTCATGGCCCTCGCCGCGACGCTGCTTATCGCCACCGCGCTGCTCGCGCAACCCGCTATTGCCGACGGTGATGCGACGGCCGGAAAAGAGCTTGGATACACCTGCCTGGGCTGTCACGGCATTGACGGATATCGCAATGCCTATCCGTCTTACCGGGTACCGAAGCTGGGCGGTCAGAAGGCCGCATATATCGTCATCGCGCTGAAAGGCTATCGGGGCAACATGCGCCAGCATCCGACTATGATCGGTCAGGCTTCTAGCCTGTCGGACAAGGAAATCAATGACGTTGCAGCCTATCTCGCCAGCATCGGTGGGGAAACGGTTGCCGCAGGCGGCTCTAAAGAGGCCGGCTTCGCCAAAGCTCAGGCCTGTACGGCTTGCCATGGCAATAACGGGGTCAGCGTTAATGCTATGTGGCCCACGCTTGCCGGGCAGCACGAGGACTACCTCTTGCGAGCGCTAAACAGCTATCGCGATGGATCGCGAAAAGACCCGGTGATGGGCGCCCAGGCGGCGTTGATCGCGGAAGAAGATGTCGCACTTCTTGCAAAGTACTTCGCGAGCCTCGACGGTCTCGAAACGACCAAGCCCGAGTAAGGCTTGCCCGGCGACCGCGCCCAGACGACGCAAATCAACGACGGCATCACCGCCGTCGATACCGAATACGCCCGCCCCCTCCAGGATGCCAGTCATCTGATCGTCGAAGGCGGTCGTGCGGCTTTTGTTGATACGGGGACCAACGACAGCGTTCCGCTTTTGATTGATGCGCTCCATCAGCAAGACCTCGATGTCGCCGACGTCGATTATGTTTTCCTGACGCATATACATCTGGACCACGCAGGTGGTGCGGGGCTTCTCATGCAAGCATTACCCAATGCTCGTTGCGTGGTGCATCCACGTGGCGCTCCGCACATGGTTGATCCAACGAGACTGATGCAGGGCACAGAGGCCGTATACGGCGTAGAGCAAACGCGCGCAATGTACGGTGACGTTCAGCCGATTGAAGAATCACGCTGCGACATTCCTGAAGATGAACAGTGGTTTGAGTTGAATGGTCGGAAGATGCAGGCGCTCTACACCGAGGGTCATGCACTACATCACTACAGCCTTAACGACCCGACCTCTCGCGGTGTTTTTACGGGCGACAGCTTCGGTGTGTCCTATCGTGAATTGGATACGGCCGCCGGCGAGTTCATTTTTCCGACGTCAACGCCGACGCACTTCGACCCGGATGCGGCACATGTGTCGATCGATCGCATCATGGCTTGCAAGCCACAGCAGCTTTATCTGACGCACTACAGTCGCGTGCGTAATCTTGATCGGCTTGCTGCAGATATGCACGCCGGCATCGACGCGTATGTCGAATTGGCGATAGCGAATAAGGACGCTGATGATCTGCAAGTGGCGATTCAGCCGGCGATGGCTGATTACCTGATCAGCCGGGCTCGCGAGCACGGTTATAGTGGTGAGGATGACGCGCTGCATTCCATCCTCGAGATCGATATTCTGCTAAATACAAAAGGACTGGTGTCCTGGTTACAACGACTAAAGAAACAGGGGCTGTAATGGATCGTTTTCGTGCATACCGAATTAACGAAGAAGACGGCAACATCGTTGCCGGGTTTCAGGAACTGGGGCTGGATGATCTCACGGAAGGTAACGTGGTCGTTCGCGTTAGCCACTCGACGATCAATTACAAGGATGCGCTGGCCGCGACAGGTGCCGGAAGAATCCTGCGTCGCTTCCCGTTAAATGGCGGTGTTGATCTGGCCGGCGTCGTCGTGAGCTCGGAGGACAGTGAATTTCAACCCGGTGCCGACGTGCTGGTCAATGGCTGCGGTTTGAGTGAGACCGTTGACGGCGGCTATTCAGAATACGCCCGCGTTAACAGTGACAGTCTCGTCGCCATTCCGGACGGAATGTCGGCGTTTGAAGCCATGCAGCTCGGCACGGCCGGGTACACAGCGGCGCTTGCGATTCATCGTATGGAACAAAATGGACAGCGGCCTGACGCAGGGCCGATAGTGGTCACCGGCGCGACCGGCGGCGTCGGCAGCGTTGCGATCGATATGCTCTCGGGCTGCGGCTACGAAGTCGTCGCACTCACCGGCAAAGCAACGGAGGAGGCCTACCTTCGTGAGATTGGCGCCAGTCGTATTTTGCTCCGCGATCAAATTGACCTCGGTAAGCGCCCCATGGAAAAGGCGCAATGGGGTGGTGCTATCGATAATCTCGGCGGCGACTACCTGACCTGGCTGACACGGACCATGAATTACGGCGGCAACATCGCGAGCATCGGTCTTGCGGCCAGCCACAAGCTCGAAACGACAGTGATGCCGTTTATTCTACGTGCGGTCTGCTTGCTCGGTATCAATTCTGTCGATACGCCGAAGGATCTTCGTCGAGCTGTCTGGGGGCGGATTGGAAGCGACCTCAAGCCACAACATCTCGACACCATCGGTAGCAAGACAATTTCATTCGACGAACTTCCGAACGCCTTTCAAGCGTATATTGACGGCACAGTGACCGGTCGCGTCGTAGTCCAGATCGCACCGTAGGAGCACGTCCTACGCGCGACATCACGGAGGAAGCCCGGAATGAGCAGAATACTGGAAGAGCAAAGAAAGGAATATTCTGAGAGCCGTTTTCTTGCCGTGCCCCTCGCAGGAGCGATCGTGTGGATCGTCATCGGATTCGGCGGAGCGTCGCTTGCTTTTGCAGACGTTGAGCAACGAACGATGAACGACGGCAATCTGATTCTCGAGGACATTCCCGAGATATCGGAAGAGATCGTCGCGAAACTTCTGCAGTTTCAAAACGTGCGCTCGGCCGGTTTCAGCAGCTGGACACATGACGGCGCGGGTCTTTATGTGTCGACTCGCTTTGGCGATGTCGTGTCTCTGCATCACGTCACTACACCGCTGGGCTCGCGCTCGCAGCGCACCTATTTTGATGAGCCCATGGGCCAGATCGAGCGACGACCCGGTCGCAGTGAAATGCTGATCACTCGCGACGCCGGCGGCAGTGAGTTCGCACAGATTTTCAGGCTGAATCCGCACACCGGCGATGCCGAGATGCTAACGGACGGCGAGTCCAGAAATGGCAGCATTGTCTGGGATCGACGCGGCACGCGTGTGGCGTTTCAAAGCACACGCCGCAACGGCGCATCAAATGACATCTGGATGATGGATCCCGATGCGGCCGACGAATCGAAGCTGGTTCTCGAGTCAACAGACGGAAGCTGGTGGGGCCCCGCAGAATTCTCTGCCAGCGGCAGCAAGTTGCTGGCATCAAATTACGTAAGCGTTTCGGACTCGCGGGTTCATATCGTTGATCTGGATACGGGGGCTACTCAACGAATCGCAGGTGGCGATGAGCGCGCGAGTGTCAACTACCCGATCGGGTTTGACGATCACCGTGACGGCATCTGGCTGATCACAAACAAGGACTCTGAATTCGAGCGACTGGCCTGGCAGTCGACTAAGCCCGGCAGCGCGCCGCAAACCATTGCCGAGGAAATTCCCTGGAACGTGACCGACGCGACGATCAGTCATGATCGTAAGCGAATCGCCTTCGTAACGAACGAAGGCGGATTGTCGAAAGTTTATTTGCTCGATACGAAAACGCGGGAATACAAACAAATCGATGTGTTGCCGTCGGGTCTCGTTTTCAGCGTGCGCTTTGGACCGTTTGATCGGCGCCTTGCGATGACGTTGAACACATCGCAATCGCCCAGCGACGCTTTCGTGCTGGATCTCGGGCGAGAACCGCTGGACTACAAGGCTCTCACTCGCTGGACGGAAAGCGAGGTTGGCGGACTGGATAAGACCGCTTTTCGCACGCCGGAACTGGTTCATTACCCAACCTTCGATCAGGTCGAAGGAAAGCCGCGCGAGATTCCGGCGTGGATCTACAAACCGGCCGGCAAGGGACCGCATCCTGTCGTGATTTCGATCCACGGCGGACCCGAAGGTCAGGCGCGCCCATCATTCAGCAGCACCTATCAAATGTGGATGGATAAACTGGGCGTCGCCGTTATCCGGCCGAATGTACGTGGCTCAAACGGCTACGGAAAAACCTATCTCGGACTCGATAACGGGTTCAATCGTGAGGATTCTGTAAAAGACATTGGTGCGCTGCTCGACTGGATTGAGACCCAGCCGGACCTTGACGCTGATCGTGTTGCCGTCTTTGGCGGCAGCTACGGCGGATACATGGTGCTTGCGAGCGCCGTGCATTACAGCGATCGTTTATCGGCCGCGGTCGATGTTGTTGGCATCAGTAACTTCGTTAGCTTTCTCGAGAACACACAGGACTATCGTCGCGACCTGCGACGCGTAGAGTACGGCGACGAGCGCGACCCGGCGATGCGCGATTATCTGCAACGAATCAGCCCGGTGAACAATGTTGAGAAGATCAAAATTCCGATGTTCATCGTTCAAGGAGAGAACGACCCCCGCGTTCCCGTGACCGAGGCGACGCAGATGGTCGAAGCCCTACGCAAGGAGGGGCATACTGTCTGGTATATGAACGCCCTGAACGAAGGCCACGGTTACAGGAAGCGCGAGAATCGCGATGTTTATCAGCAAGCGACGCTTCTGTTTCTTGAGCAGCATCTGGTTAACGATTGACGATTGATAAAATACAAACCGCGATAGACGGTCTCGAACAAACCTTTCCCGACGGCACTGCGGATAAGCTTGGTGCTCTCATCGATGAGCTCGGAAGGTGGAATCGCAAGGTCAATCTGACGGCAATTACGGATCGCGACGAGATGATCACGGCCCATCTGCTCGACAGCCTCGTAGCGGCACCGCTCATCGAGGGTGACCGCGTTCTCGACGTTGGCACGGGCCCCGGGTTTCCGGGATTGCCGCTCGCGATCGTTCAGCCGAAGCGTCAATTCACGTTGCTCGACAGCAATAACAAAAAAATCATGTTCGTTCAGCATGTGGCGGGATTGCTGGGTCTGGACAACGTTTCGGCGATTAAGTCCAGAGGAGAGGACTATGCACCCGGCCACGGCTTTGATACCGTGATTGCGCGGGCGTTGGCAGCATTGCCGCGACTCGTGGAAATTGCCGGTCACCACGTAGGAGAGGACGGGGTGTTTGTAGCGCTAAAAGGTCGCTACCCGGAAGAAGAACTAGAACAATTAGCCGAATTGGCAAATCCGTGGAGCCACAGAGTGACGGAGCTTGAAGTGCCGGGCCTTGAAAAAGGGTCACGGCATGCCGTGCTTTTGAGGCGAAAGACCGGGCGTAACACTTAAAGAGCAGCAAGCAATGACGCGAATCTTAGCCGTAGCAAACCAGAAAGGCGGGGTGGGCAAAACGACCACCTGCGTCAACCTGGCTGCATCGCTGGCGGCGACGCAACGGCGCGTTCTGTTGGTCGACATGGATCCGCAGGGCAACGCGACCATGGGTTGCGGCATCAACAAGATGGAGCTCGAGAATTCGGCCTGCGACGTGCTGTTGGGCGACGTAACGGCCGCCGACACCATAGTTTCTGCGCCCGACGGCGGTTTTGCGGTGCTTCCCGGTAATGAAGACCTGACGCTCGCTGAAGTCAATTTGCTCCAGGAAATCGGTCGCGAGATGAAGCTTAAAAAGGCGCTGGCACCGGTGGCGGGCCTCTACGACTTCATTCTGATCGACTGCCCGCCGTCAATAAACATGCTGACCGTTAACGCGTTGACCGCGGCCGACGGCGTGTTGATACCGATGCAGTGTGAATACTACGCACTCGAGGGCCTCAGCTCTTTGTTGCGGACCATTGAGCAGGTTCGGGACTCCGTGAATCCGACTCTCGAGATGTACGGAATCTTGCGCACAATGTTTGATCCGCGAGTGAATCTTTCCAATGAGGTGTCGATGCAGCTCATCGAGCATTTCGACAGAAAAGTATTCCGTACCATAGTGCCGCGAAATATTCGTCTCGCCGAGGCGCCAAGTTTCGGTCTGCCAGTTCTGCTTCACGACCGTTCGTCGCGTGGCGCAATTGCCTATCTGGCGCTTGCCGGCGAAATTTTGCGCCGGGAAGATGACCGCATGGCCGAAGC
>CAZMRZ010000016.1:17328-27575 GCA_964568835.1 uncultured Woeseiaceae bacterium
GTTGCTCGGCCCATCAGCAAGAAAGACGGCAGCCCACGCTACGAAATCATTGCCGGTGAACGCCGCTGGCGCGCCGCTCAAATGGCCGGACTTGCCGAGATTCCGGCGGTTATTCGCGACGTTCCGGACGAGTCGGCTATCGCGATGGCACTCATCGAGAATATTCAGCGCGAAAACCTGAATCCATTGGAAGAGGCGCGAGCGCTGGACCGACTGATCCGCGAATTTGATCTGACGCACGCCGAAGCGGCAAAAGCGGTGGGCCGATCGCGGGCGTCGGTCAGCAACCTGCTGCGCTTGCAGGACCTTGCTGAAAAAGTGAAGTCTCTGCTTGAGGATCGCAAAATCGAAATGGGTCATGCGCGTGCGCTACTGGCGATTTCCAATGCATCGCAACAGTTTGATGCGGCACGCCAGGTGGTCAAGAAAGGACTATCGGTTCGCGACACTGAGAAGCTCATTCGGCGAATTCTGGATGGCGGTAGCTCAAGGCCGGCGAAGAAGACGCCGACTCAGGATGCGGACATTCGACGCCTGGAAATAGAGGTGTCGGAAAAACTGGGTGCGAAAGTGAGTGTTGATCACACAGCGAAAGGCGCGGGCCAGATCGTGATCAGCTACAACAGTCTCGATGAACTCGACGGCATCCTGAAGCACATCAAGTAACCCCCAAAGGTACCAGTTACCTTTCACCCACCTCGATAAGGTTCCAGTTACCTTTTCCTCGAAACGAAGCATATTCGTATGCTGCGCAGTCGCCTAAATTCAGCGATTCTTCTTTCAAGCTATTTTGGAGTGAAGGACCGGTGCCCAGGTTTCGACGATTGGTTGTTCCCGGCTATCCGCACCACGTAACACAGCGAGGGGTAAGGCGACAGACGGTCTTCTTCGAAGAGGGCGACTACGAGGCCTACTTGCGCTTGGCCGTTGAGCTGCTTGATGGCTCAGACCTATCATTCTGGGCTTACTGCCTAATGCCCAATCACATTCACGCGATCGTTGTGCCAGGCGAGAGCGCGAGCCTCGCGAGTTTTTTCGCACAGCTCCATCGTCGATATGCCCGCCGCACGAACAAGAAGCATGAATGGCGCGGGCACCTGTGGCAGGAACGATTCTTCTCGGTGCCCATGGATGAAGCGCATACCATTGCCGCCATGCGGTACGTTGAATTGAACCCAGTCCGCGCGGGACTATGCGAAGCGGCGCACGAGTGGAAGTGGTCAAGCGCTAGAGGAAACCTCGGATATGTTTCAGACCCGCTGGTCGATAAGGGCACAAACGGCAGCGTGGTAGGGAGTTGGCGCGAGTACTTGAACATAGACGAAGACTCGCGACAGCTTGACGAACTTCGTCGGTTAACCCGAGTTGGCAGACCGGGCGGCGATGACGCGTTTGTTGAATCAATCGAACTAAAGTCCGGACGCGTGGTGAGAAAGCGGAGAGGAGCGCCAAAGAAGGGGCAAAATGATTTTGAAAGGTAACTGGTACCTTAGGGTCGAGACGCGCTCCTACTAGGCGACCTCTTCGTTCGCAGCCGCTTCTTTCGCAGAATAGACCCGGCGGATGATGCTCGGGATCACGGCCTCCGATATCAGGAAGCCCTGCATCTTGTCGCACTGGATTGTCTTCAGGAACTCGAAGGTTTCCTGATCTTCAACACCTTCTGCGCAGACAGACATGCCCAGGTTGTGAGCAAGTCCGGTGACAGCGGCCAGCACCGTCAGGGCAACACTGCCTTGCTGTGCTCGCTTGAGCGCGGATGCGTGAATTTTGATTTCGTCGAACGGCATTTGATCAAACGTGCTGAGCGATGATGACGCCACCCGGAAGTGGTCGAGGCAAATCCTGAAGCCCTTATCACGCAGCGCCTTGAGCGTCTGGATATGCGGTGCGTCCGGATCTGTCAGCTCCTGTTCGATGATCTCAAACGTGAATCGAGAGCACTCGAGACCGGCTTCGCGAACAATTTCGGCGTAATTCTCGGCCAACATCGGGTCGCCGAGCTGGCTGGACGCAAGGTTGATACAGCAATTCAGGTGGATGCCGCCATCCCGCCACGCAACCACTTGCTTCGTCGCTTTGCGCAATACGTACTCACTGAGCTTGCCCATGAGTCCAAATGCCTCAGTCTCAGGCAGGAATTCCAGCGGACTCATCAGTCCATGCTCCGGGTGATGCCAGCGCACCAGCGCCTCCGCTTCTCGCGTCAGCCATTCGGTGCCTGAGTTGCGTTCAACCTTGGGCTGATAGCGCAGTACAATTTCGCCGTTCTCGAGGGCGTCTTCGACCTCCTGACGAGAAATACGAAGCATGCGTCGGCGACATCGTCGAGCCGAGCCGCTTAAGCCGTCAAAGCTGAAGTCCTTACCAACCCACTCGACATTGTCGAAACTTGCTAGTTTGTCGACGAGCTCGGCCTGCTCGCTGCCGCGAAGCGATGCGCGATCCGCCGCGATGATGATGGCGAACGGCATGCGGTCTTTCGCAGCCTTCAGGGATCTCAGCGTCTCGCGGGACACGTCGGATTCGGTCAGCAGAATGATGCGTCGCGAGTGGCCCGCCATAAGCTCGTCGAAGGTCGAGGTTTTTGCGAAAAAACTCAGGGTGAAGCTCATTTCCCTGACGACGTCACGTAGGGCCTGGTTCGAGCGAATAGTTTCACTTGCAATTAAAAGCATGGTGTCGGCAAAAGTGGCTAAATACCCGGTATTTATACGCGTTATGTCGTAACGCAAATGTGCTCCGCGTCGCATTGAGAGGTATTCGCGGAAACCCCGTAAAAACGCCGCGAAAAGGCCCCGATGTGGCCCGAAGGATGAGGGGTATTTGTGTTGCCATGCTTGGGGCCTGCCACTATAATGCGCACGCTATTCACAGGCCCGCCTGGAAACAAAAAAAACCACAAGCGCCACCCACCGTCGGTTATTTCGTCGGAAGTGGCGTTTTTAGTGCCGGAGGCATAGAGAAATGGATCTCACTATTCCCCGAGTCCTGATGTGGCAGTTTCTGGTTGGAGTCGCTCTGGCCGCAGTTCTCTGGGGCGTTTTTGGCAAGGTCGCTGGTTATTCTGCAATCCTGGGAAGCCTGATCTGCGTCATTCCAAACGCTTTTTTGGCATTGCGGCTGGTTGTACCACGCAGTGACCCGGGCGCTCAGGCCCTGGTCGGTGCCGCCTGGATTGGCGAAATAATGAAGCTGGCGTTGACGGTGCTTTTCTTCACGCTCGTGTTTACGCAGGTTCGGCCGCTCTCAGCAGCGGCACTTTTTGCAGGATTTATTACCTCGCAGTTGATGGTCTTTTCGGGCCTTCTGATGCGACACGAACAGGATACGGAAAACAGCAATGGCAGCTGAAGGCGGACACGGCGCTCAAACCTCGAGCGAGTACATCCAGCACCATCTCCAGAACCTCCAGGTCTGCAAGGCCGAGACGGGCGAGTGGGTGTGGAATCACTGCTCGGGCAATTTCTGGGCAGTGAATGTCGATTCAATGTTCTGGTCGGTCTTGCTCGGCCTGGTTTTCGTACTCATGTTTCGCGGAGTGGCGAAGAAGACTTCGTCCGATAAGCCCGGAAAAATGCAGGCTTTTGTCGAGATCGTCGTCGAACTGGTCAACACCAGCGTCACCGACACCTTCCAGGGCAAGAGCCGATTGATCGCGCCATTGGCGTTGACGGTATTCGTCTGGGTGTTCCTTATGAACCTCATGGATCTCGTGCCGGTCGACTGGATTCCGATGGCAGCAGGTGCTGCGGGCATCCCGTACATGAAAGTCGTACCGACCACCGACGTAAACGTAACGTTTGGTATGTCGATCGCCGTTTTCTTCCTGATCATCTTTTATACGATCAAGAACAAGGGCGTCGGTGGTTTTATCGGTGAGCTTACGCTCCACCCGATCGCACCGTCATTCAAGGGCCCGGCGATTATCGCTGCACCCTTTATTATCGCCTTCAACTTCATTCTTGAGTCTGTTTCGCTGCTAGCGAAGCCCTTGTCGTTGTCGCTACGACTGTTCGGCAACATGTTTGCCGGTGAGCTCATCTTTATTCTGATCGCGCTACTGGGCGTTTATCAGTTGCCGCTGCACTTCGGCTGGGCTGTTTTCCACGTCCTTATCGTTACGCTGCAGGCCTTTATTTTCATGATGCTGACCATAGTGTATTTAAGCTTGGCATCGGAATCGCATTAAGCATATTTATTTTTAAATTCAATAAGTTGGACTTAGTCCTCCGCAGGAGAAAATGATGGAAACTGTTATTGGCTTTACGGCGATTGCCGTCGCACTTTTGATTGGTCTCGGCGCACTCGGCGTAGGCATCGGCATGGGCCTTTTGGGCGGTCGCTTCCTCGAAGGTGCTGCACGTCAGCCGGAGCTTGCTCCAATGTTGCAAACGAAGATGTTCCTCGTCGTTGCTCTGCTCGACGCTGTTGCCATGATCGGTGTTGGTATCGCGCTGTTCTTCGCGTTCGCAAACCCGTTCGTTGGTCAGCTGCAAGAAGCGCTGAAGCCCGTCGCCGGATAAGACGGCACTTTGCAACAGTAGGAGGCCGTTTTGCGGCCGACCGCACCCCAAGCGCATGTTGCGCGCAGGGCGCGCTCCTACAAAGCGAACTTAGGAGTATCCAGTGGATATTAATATGACTCTTATCGGCCAGTCGATCGCGATGCTCGTGTTCGTCTGGTTCTGTATGAAGTACATATGGCCGCCGATTCTGACCGCGATCGAAGAGCGCCAGGCACAGATCGAAGAAGGTCTTGCGGCTGCCGACAAAGGTCAGGAGTCGTTGGTTAAGGCTGCGGCCGAGGCCGACGAAATTGTCGTCGAAGCTCGGAAGCAGGCAACCGGGATTCTTGATCAGGCGCATGCTCGCGCTAACGAGATTGTTGCCGACGGCAAGTCGGGCGGCGTGAAAGAGCGCGAACGTCAGTTGAGTGCGGCCAAGGCCGAGATCGAGCAGGAAGCGAACCGGGCCCGCGAAGAACTTCGTGGTCAGGTTTCAGCCATTGCTATTGCGAGCGCAGAGAAGATTCTGAATCGCGAGATCGACGGCAAGGCGCACGACGATATTCTGGGCAAGCTTGCTCAGGAGCTCTAAGACGTAATGGCAGATAACAACACAGTAGCAAGACCCTACGCTCAGGCTGTCTTCGAAATAGCGGTTGAGAATAATGCGCTTGCCGAGCTATCGGCGTCGCTCACTGCGGCGCGCGAGCTCATGGGCGACGGACAGGTTGCCAGGTTCATGGCGAGGCCGGCGTTGAATAATGAGCAGCGATTGGCCTTTCTCGCTGACCTGTTTGCAGAGACGGTCGGCAAGGGGTCCGTTTTTGCGGGTGGCAGCGATCACGGCACGAACTTCCTGAGGTTGCTGCTCGAAAACCGTCGGGTCGGCGTGCTGCCCGAAATCGCCGAGCACTTTGAAGCGCTCAAGGCAAAAGCCGAGAACAAGATTGATGCAGTAGTGACGTCTGCATCGCAGCTCAGCAGCGAACAGGTTGCAGAGATTGCAGCAGCACTGAAAAAGCGCCTGGGATCGGACGTAACGGTCGAAACAGAAATAGACGAAAATCTCATCGGTGGCGCAGTTATTCGCGCCGGCGATGTGGTTATTGATGGATCACTGCGCGCGAGGCTCGAAGGCCTCGCAACCGCCTTGATCAAATAAAGAGGAAAAGCAAATGGCACTCAAAGCTTCTGAAATCAGCACGCTGATTAAAGAGCGCATCGAGAACTTCGAAGCATCCGCGGAAGCGCGCGACGTTGGTACTGTAATCGCAGTTACCGACGGTATCGTTCGCATTCATGGTCTGGCCGACGCACGTTACGGCGAAATGCTCGAGTTCCCGCAGAACACCTTTGGTATGGCCCTCAACCTTGAGCAGGATTCGGTTGGTTCGGTTGTCCTCGGTGACTACAAACACATTTCAGAAGGCGACACGGTTAAGACGACCGGCCGTATTCTTGAGGTGCCTATTGGTGAGGCTTTGCTGGGTCGCGTTGTTGACGCACTCGGTAAACCGATTGACGGTAAAGGCCCGATCGACGCTGAAGGTACAGCACCGATCGAGAAGGTTGCGCCGGGCGTAATCGAGCGCCAGTCCGTTGATCAGCCGGTTCAGACCGGTCTGAAATCAATCGACTCGATGGTGCCTATCGGCCGTGGCCAGCGCGAGCTGATCATTGGCGATCGCCAGACGGGTAAGACCGCTGTTGCTGTCGACACGATCATCAATCAGCGTGGTACCGGCATTAAGTGCATCTACGTTGCTATTGGCCAGAAAGCCTCTTCAATCGCTGGCGTTGTACGCAAGCTTGAAGAAGAAGGCGCGCTGGCACATACGATTATCGTCGCCGCACCCGCCGCTGATAGCCCGGCGATGCAATACATTGCACCGTACTCAGGCGCGTCAATGGGTGAGTACTTCCTCGACAAGGGCGAAGACGCACTGATTGTCTTTGACGATCTCACGAAACAGGCGTGGGCTTACCGCCAGGTATCGCTGTTGCTGCGTCGTCCGCCAGGCCGTGAAGCCTACCCGGGTGATGTCTTCTACCTGCACTCTCGCTTGCTGGAGCGCGCATCCCGCGTAAACGCCAAGTACATCGAAGAACTGACAGGCGGCAAAGTCAAAGGCAAAACCGGTTCACTCACAGCGCTGCCGATCATTGAGACGCAGGGTGGTGACGTATCTGCCTTCGTACCGACCAACGTAATTTCGATTACCGACGGCCAGATCTTCCTTGAGTCCGATCTCTTCAACGCAGGTATCCGCCCGGCTATTAACGCGGGTCTTTCGGTATCGCGCGTTGGTGGTGCGGCACAAACCAAGATCATCAAGAAGCTCGGTGGTGGTGTTCGACTGGCGCTCGCTCAGTATCGTGAGCTGGCGGCGTTCGCACAGTTCGCCTCCGACCTCGATGCCGCGACACGCGCGCAGCTTGAGCGCGGCGAACGCGCAACCGAACTCATGAAGCAGAAGCAGTACTCACCTTTATCAGTCGCTGAAATGGGTTTGTCGCTGTTCGCAGTTAACGAAGGCTTCATTGATCCGGTGCCGGTCGACAAGGTTGTTGATTACGAAGAAGCACTGCATGACTTCGCTCGCGCGAATCACAGTGATGTACTCGACAGCATTAACGCCTCTGGTGATTACAACGACGACATCGCGGCGAGCCTGAAGGGCGTCTGCGAAGGGTTCGCTGAGAAAGGCGCTTATTGATTTCGCGCGCAGGGCGCGCTCCTACAGGACGCGCATCAAAGAGTCGTAGGAGCCCGTCATACGGGCGACAACGGAGATAGGTAAACGTGGCAGGTGAAAAGGAAATACGCTCGAAGATCGCTTCTGTAAAGAACATGCAGAAGATCACGAGTGCGATGGAAAAAGTCGCAGCGAGCAAGATCCGCAAAGCGCAAAAGCAGATGGAGGCGTCCCGCCCCTATGCTGAGCGTATTCGTCGCGTGATCGGGCACCTCGCGTACGCCAATCCGGACTACAAACATCCGTTTCTTACGGAGCGCGAGGTTCATCGGGTCGGCTACATCGTGATCTCGACAGACCGTGGTCTTTGCGGTGGTCTGAATGCGAATACGTTCAAGGCGACGATCGGCGAGATTGCGAAGTGGCAGGGAGAGAACGTTGAGGTTGATCTTGCTTTGGTTGGTGCGAAGGCGGTAGCGTTTTTCCGTCGTATGGGCGGCAGCGTTGTCGGTACCGCATCGCATCTCGGCGACAAGCCGAAGATCAACGAGCTGATCGGTTCAATCAAGATCATGCTCGACGCGTACGGTGAAGGAAAGATCGATCGCTTGTATGTCATTCATAACGAGTTCGTTAACTCGATGACGCAAACGCCGATCGTTTCTCAGTTGTTGCCAGCCAGCGGTGTCGCTACAGACAAAGAAACCCTGCAGGCCCACTGGGACTACATATACGAGCCCGATGCCGGCGAACAGCTTGATGACGTATTGATGCGTTACATCGAGTCGCAGGTTTATCGTGGTGCGGTTGAAAACTTCGCGTGCGAAATGGCGGCGAAGATGATGGCGATGAAGTCGGCAACAGATAACGCCGGGGACATCATTGACGGATTGCAGCTGAAGTACAACAAGGCACGACAAGCTTCAATCACACAAGAAATTTCAGAAATTGTCGGTGGCGCTGCCGCCGTATCAGGCTAAGGAAATAGTATGAGCACTGGAACTACTGTGCAGGTAATTGGCGCTGTTGTGGACGTTGCGTTCCCGGCGGGTCAGATCCCTAAAATTTATGACGCGTTGATTATTGATGATGCGAAAATCACACTCGAAGTTCAGCAACAGCTGGGCGACGGCATCGTTCGCACGATCGCCATGGGTTCGTCGGAAGGCCTGAAGCGTGGCATGGACGTAACGAATACCGGGTCTGCGATTACGGTTCCCGTCGGCGAGAAAACGCTGGGGCGAATCATGGACGTGCTCGGCACGCCCATCGATAACGCTGGACCGATCGGCGAAGAAAAACGTATGCCGATTCACCGCTCGCCACCTTCGTATGAAGAGCAGGCGGCAACGACAGAGCTTCTCGAAACGGGCATTAAGGTCGTTGACCTCATCATGCCGATCTCCAAGGGCGGTAAAGTCGGCCTCTTCGGTGGTGCTGGTGTCGGCAAGACCGTAACGCTGATGGAGCTCATCAATAACATCGCCAAAGAGCACGGCGGCTACTCAGTATTCGCTGGTGTTGGTGAGCGTACTCGTGAAGGTAATGACTTCTACCACGAGATGACCGACTCAGGCGTTATCGACAAGGTGTCGCTGGTTTACGGCCAGATGAACGAGCCTCCGGGTAACCGTCTGCGCGTAGCGCTGACCGGCCTGACCATGGCCGAGGCATTCCGCGACGAAGGTCGTGACGTATTGATGTTTATCGACAACATCTACCGTTACACACTCGCCGGAACCGAAGTATCCGCACTGCTCGGCCGTATGCCGTCGGCGGTAGGTTACCAGCCGACACTTGCTGAGGAGATGGGTATTCTGCAGGAGCGCATCGCCTCAACGAAGACCGGTTCTATCACCTCGTTCCAGGCCGTATATGTACCGGCGGATGACCTGACCGATCCGTCTCCGGCTACGACCTTTGCTCACTTGGACGCAACACTCGTACTGTCGCGTAACATTGCCGAGCTTGGCATCTACCCGGCTGTTGACCCGCTCGATTCGAGCTCACGAATTCTCGATCCGTTGGTTATCGGTCAAGAGCACTACGACTGTGCACGTGGCGTACAGGCTGTATTGCAGCGCTACAAAGAATTGCAGGACATTATCGCGATTCTGGGTATGGATGAGCTTTCAGAAGAAGACAAGCAAGTCGTTATCCGCGCGCGCAAGATACAGAAATTCCTGTCACAGCCGTTCTTCGTGGCTGAGGTCTTCACGAACTCACCCGGAAAATACGTCTCGCTGGCAGAAACGATTCGCGGCTTTAACGGTATCGTTAATGGTGACTACGACCACATTCCCGAGCAGGCCTTCTACATGGTCGGCACCATCGACGAAGCGGTCGAGAACGCGAAGAACTTTCAATAAACAACTGTAGGAGCGCGCCCTGCGCGCGACATAAAAAATGGCAACCATTCAAGTCGACATCGTATCCGCCGAAGGCGAAATCCACTCGGGCACAGCTTCGATGGTCTTCGCACCGGCAAAGATGGGCGAGGTTGGTATCGCGCCGCGTCACGCGCCGATGCTAACCCCGCTGTCTCCCGGCGAAGTGCGCGTGCAGGACGAAGACGGCAAGGAAGAGAGCTTTTACATCACCGGTGGTTTGCTGGAAGTACAACCGCATTTGGTAACGGTTCTCGCGGACACTGCACTGCGCGGTGATCAGCTCGACGAAGCCGCGGCACTGGCTTCACAGCAGAAAGCGGAAGAGGCACTGAAAGGTGCGTCGGAAAAGACTGATGTGGCTCGCGCCCAGGGCGAGCTTGCCGAAGCGCGCGCCCGTTATCGCGCCGCGCAGAAGCTCAAAGGCAATCGCTAGTCTCCCGAAAGGTACCAGTTACCTTTCGGTCGAAAGGTAACTGGTACCTTTTGGTTAGTCGATTCGGCGAAACAGCGGCAGTGTTCCAAGCCGGTCAGCCAGCTCAAGTGGTTCGTCGTCAATGTCGCGCAACGGCATCGGCGGATGCGATCGCTGCGTCAAAAGCGAAACAATGACCGCCGTTGGCAAGGATGCACAGAAGCCAAAGAAACTGCCGGGC
>CAZMRZ010000016.1:27675-40258 GCA_964568835.1 uncultured Woeseiaceae bacterium
GACGGTCGCCGTATTGAACGCTGTATAGATAGAGAACACCGCGATAACCGGAATCATCCCGAATACAAGATAGGCAATTCCGGCCAGGTAGAATGAATTCTGTGCCACCTGTTCGTTGCGGGCCGCCATTGCCCGTTGGACAACTGAGACGACGCCGATCGCAACCAGTCCAGAGCTCAACCAGACCTGGAAGTAGTCGAAGTAGTCCTTGAGCGTCGTTCCCGGTGGCGAAAAGTCAAAGGCGTGCTCCGGGAGCTGTTGCGAAATCGTCGCCCAGCCTCCGGCGTCATGGACAACGACGAAAAAGAGAATGAGCACACCGACGATGATGAACACCATCTGCAATACATCGGTCGCGGCGACCGCCTTCAATCCTCCGAACATCGTGTAAACGACAATGACGAGGGTGCCGCCAAGAATGCCGTATGCCGCAGGCTGACCGGTTAGAGAAGCAAAAACCACGCCGAACGCAAACAAGACAGCGCCCAGCCAGATGATGCCGCCGATCAGGTTCAGAAAAACTGAAAGAAGGGCAGCCGGTCCGCCTATCCTGTCTTCGTAAAAGTCGATATGCGTATAGCGTCGCGACCGTCGGTAGATCCGAGCGAAGAAGAATCCGGCGATCAACAACGACACTCCGGATACAATCGGGTCACGCAGCACTTCCAGCGTGTTACCTGCATACGCAGCTGCAGCCGAGCCCATCATCGGCCCGGCACCGAACCAGGTTGCGACAATGGAAATCGAACAGACCGTGAGCGACATGTTGCGGCCTGTTACCGCGAAATCACCGAGGGATGTGGACTTGCCGGCGACAATCATACCGACCGCCAACATCACCAAAACGTAGATCCCGACCCCGAGCAGAATAATGGTTTGCGAGTCGATAATTTTTCTTCTTTTTGACTTAAACCCTGCGCCGATACTAGCACCAAAAAAATGCCATTGACTGGTCCAATTGGGTAATTACGTATGGGTCCAGATCGCCTCATGCTGGACAATGAAATTCAGATTCAAACGGAGTCAGGTCCGTGAGCGCTCCAGTAAAATCAAACCTCGTCAATTGTCCTCGCAAGACACCCACTTGTCTGGTGACCTCCGATGTACTGGACTCGATCGGCAACACGCCGCTCATCCGCTTGCGGCACGTCAGCGATGAAACCGGTTGCGAGGTTTGCGCGAAGGCTGAGTTCCTCAATCCGGGCGGCAGCATCAAAGACCGCATTGCCCGGCATATTGTTCGCGAAGCGGAAAAGCGCGGCGAGCTCAGGCCCGGCTCAACCATCATGGAAGTGACATCCGGTAACACCGGAATAGCGCTATCGATGGTCGGCGCGATGCGTGGTTACAAAGTGGTGATTATTCTCCCGAAAACAGTCAGCACTGAACGACGCCATATGATCGAGTCTTTCGGGGCAGAGCTTCGGCTCCTCGACGAGATCAACGACATTCAAAGCGCTATTGCTGATCTGGAAAAACTGGCCGAAGGCCGTGACGAGATATTTCTGCCGCGTCAATTCGCAAACCCCGACAACATCGAGGCGCATCGCACCACAACGGGCGTGGAAATCCTGCGCCAGGTCAAACAGCCGATCGATGCATTCATCATGGGTGTGGGCACGGGCGGTACGGTGATGGGTGTTGGCCGCGCGCTGCGCGAACATGGCAGCAAGGCCAGAATCGTAGCCGTCGAAGCCGATGAGTCGGCGGTTATGTCTGGCGAAAAGCGTGGCAAGCACGGTATCCAGGGATTGGCGGATGGCTTTATTCCGGGCATCGTCAATATGGATGAGATAGACCAGGTGATTCGCATTAAGACGCCGGATGCCATCGAGCGAGCCCACGATATGAGTCGCGAAGAAGGCCTCCTCGTCGGTATTTCATCGGGTGCGAATGTGATTGCGGCGACCCAGATCGCGAAGGAGCTTGGGCCGGGCCATACCATTGTCACGGTCCTGCCGGATCGCGGCGAGCGCTACCTCAGTATGGGTGCTTAGCGACCCTCTTCTGGTAATTCCAGGAACCCGTCAGGCGCGTTTTCGATCGATGGCGTCGCAGATGTGCCTGCCGCCAGTCACGGAATTCATTGACCCGGAGCCCCTCCGGAAGCTGCCAGTCGTCCTGCCCAAGGTAATACGACGTGTATTCGGCGAGATACCCGGCTTCGTTAACGGTGCTCAGGGCGTCGAGGTAGGCGTCGTTAACCCCTTGATTATTAAAGGACTGTTCGTCCCAGGCATTGACCAGGTGCCGCCGCGCGGTGAATTCGCAGTCGAAACTGCTCGCCCGCGCCGGATTCTCCCCGCCGATTCCAAGCTGACAGGTCGATTTCATTAGACTGTAGGCCACCCAGCTCTGGTAAGTCGCATCTTCATTGGCAAAGGCGCTGGGCGACAGATAGAACGTATCGCCGTCCGTGACGCCATCACGGGTGTAAATGTTGCTGTTGCAGGCCGTAACCAGCAGCAAGCAAATAGGAGCTATAAACCGCATGGTTACACCATACGTCACACGGCTTAACGAGACCTGAAGCAAGTTCGCAATCCTGCACATCATGTATGATTCGCAGGCTACGAATTAGGGAGTGATCGGCTTGGGCCTGAGTATCGTTATTCTGGCAGCGGGACAAGGCACGCGAATGTGTTCTGACTTGCCCAAAGTCCTGCAGCCATTGGCTGGAAGGCCTTTGCTGGCGCACGTTCTGGAGTGTGCGGACGACCTCAAAGCGGATGATGTCTGCGTCGTCTACGGCCACGGCGGCGAGGCCGTTCAGGCGGCTTTTTCGGCGCCGACACTGCGATGGGCTTTGCAGGCTGAGCAGCTGGGCACGGGGCATGCGGTGCAACAAGCGATGCCGGATACGCCGAGCGAAAATCGTGTTTTGATTCTCGCCGGCGATGTGCCGCTGCTGACAGCAAATACATTGCGTCGACTGTTGAGCGAAACGCCGGAAGCTGATCTCGCGGTATTGACGGTCGATATGGATGATCCAACGGGCTATGGCCGCATCGTTCGTGAAAACGGCAGCGTACATCGCATCGTTGAGCAAAAAGACGCGAGCCCTGCAGAACAGGCGTTGACCGAAATAAACACCGGGGTGATTCTGGCGCCGGGTGAGAAGCTGAAAAGCTGGCTTAAGACTCTCGGTAACGATAATTCACAGGGCGAGTATTATTTGACGGACGTAATCGCGATGGCGGTTGCAGACGATGTCGAGGTAAATGGCATCAAAGCCAATTCGAGCGTGGAGGTGATGGGCATCAACGACAAGAAACAACTGGCGGAGGCCGAGCGCGCGTTACAGGCGCGGCTCGTTGATGAGTTGATGCAGCAAGGCGTTGGTTTCGCCGATCCGGCTCGCGTCGATATTCGCGGCACGCTTCATTGCGGCAAGGATGTCTTTATCGATATCAACGCCGTTTTTGAAGGCGACGTTGCGCTTGGTGATGGGACGACGATCGAATCGAACAATTTGATTCGTGCGAGCAAGCTCGGCGCACGCACGATGGTGCATTCCAACTGCCACATCGAAGGTGCAACGACGGGAAGCGACTGCGAGATCGGGCCGTTTGCGCGATTGCGACCCGGCGCGGAACTCGCCGATAAGGTCAAGGTCGGTAATTTCGTTGAGATCAAAAAGAGCACGGTCGCTGACGGTAGCAAGGTAAACCATCTCACTTACATTGGTGATGCGGAAATCGGCGCGGGAGTGAATATCGGCGCGGGAGCAATTACCTGTAACTACGATGGCGCAAATAAACACAAAACAAAAATCGGCGACGGCGCGTTCATCGGATCCGGCGTGCAGCTCGTTGCACCGGTAGAAATCGGTTCGGGCGCGACGATCGGAGCTGGCTCGACGATTACGCGAAAGGCGCCGGACGATAGTCTGACGCTTGAGCGCAGCAAACAGAAAAGCATCGAAGGCTGGGTTAAGCCTCAAAAGAAGGAATCAAAATAGATGTGTGGAATTGTCGGCGCAGTTGCTGAGCGAGATATCGTTCCGGTTCTGGTCGAAGGCCTGAAGCGCCTTGAGTATCGCGGCTATGACTCCGCCGGAGTTGCAGTAATTCGCGAGAACGGTTCACTCGGTATGCGTCGAGCCGTAGGTAAGGTCGTCGGACTGGAAGACAAGCTTGCGAAGGATCCTCTCGAGGGAATGATCGGCGTTGCGCACACGCGCTGGGCGACTCACGGCGGAGTCACCGAAGCCAATGCGCACCCGCATTTGTCGGGTGGCCGCGTTGCCGTCATTCACAATGGCATTATTGAAAATTTTCAGCCCATCAAAGACGAGATGTTGGAGAAGGGCTACAAGTTTGAATCGGAGACAGATACCGAAGTTGCTGCGCATCTTATTCATGACTATCTGAAACAGGGCCTGGACCTGGTCGCAGCAGTCGGCAAGGCGGTTGAACGATTCGAAGGTGCTTATGCACTACTCGTTGTCGATGCCGAAGACCCGGACCGCATAGTTGTTAGTCGAGTTGCGAGCCCGCTCGTCATCGGCCTGGGCGATGGAGAAAATTTCGTCGCAAGCGGCGTGCCGGCGTTGCTACCCGTCACGCAACGCTTTATATACCTTGAGCAAGGCGACCTCGCCGAAATTCGGCGCGATGGCGTGAGTATCGTCGATACTGACGGCAACGCCGTAACGCGCGAAGTCCACGAAACCGAGTGGGACAGTGGCTCAGCAGAGAAAGCGCCCTACGACCACTTCATGTTGAAGGAGATATTCGACCAACCCAGCGCGCTCGCGGACACCTTATATGGGCGCGTCGCTAATCAGCGTGTTATCTCAGAGTCGCTCGGCCCGAAAGCAGAAGAGCTGCTTGATCAGGTTGAGAACATTCACTTCGTTGCTTGCGGTACCAGTTACAACGCTGGTTGCGTGGGCAAGTACTGGATCGAAGCGCTCGCAGGCATACCGACACAAGTAGAAATCGCGAGCGAGTACCGTTATCGCAAAGTCGTCGTACCAGCAAAGACCCTATTCGTGACCTTGTCACAGTCGGGTGAAACCGCAGACACGCTCGAAGCGCTGCGCATGGCGAAAGAGCTGGGCTATATCGGCACATTAACGATCTGCAACAGTGCACACAGCTCGATGGTGCGCGAGTCCGACCTGGTGATGATGACGCAGGCGGGTCCGGAAATCGGCGTGGCGAGTACCAAAGCATTTACAACACAGTTGTTGTCGATACTCATCGTTACACTGATGCTGGCAAAGCATCGCGGCATGTCCGAAGAGCGCGAAAAAGAATTCGTCGCTAACCTGACGCATGCGGCGGCAGCGTCCGATCAGGCGCTGAAAATGAGTGATCAGCTAAAAGAGCTGGCAAAAGACTTTGCCGACAAACAGCACACGTTGTTTCTCGGCCGCGGGCCCATGTGGCCAATCGCGATGGAAGGTGCATTGAAGCTCAAGGAAATTTCGTACATCCACGCAGAAGCTTACGCGGCCGGCGAGCTGAAGCACGGCCCGCTGGCATTGATCGACGACGAAATGCCGGTCGTCGTTGTCGCGCCGAACAACGAATTGCTGGAGAAACTGAAATCCAACATGCAGGTCGTGCGCGCACGAGGCGGCCAGCTGTACGTGTTTGCGGATGACGCGACAGGCATTGAGAGTGAAGAAGGTATGACGGTCATCGCGATGCCGCATGCAGACAGAATGATCGCGCCGATTGTCTATACAGTGCCGCTGCAGCTACTTGCGTATCACGTTGCTGTACTGCGAGGCACGGATGTGGATCAGCCGAGGAATTTGGCGAAGAGCGTTACGGTCGAGTAGGACGGGACCCCACTCCTCTGATGAAACGAGTAAATAAACTCCGTCTCGCAGTTATAAACTCGGTCTCTTTTCTCGTTTAGAGAATCAAACTCTGTCACGAATCGTCCTAGGGCGAAAAACACCGCGCCTTAGTTGACTTCTTGATGTCAGTGTAAGACGGTAATTAAGTCTGTCTGAATTGGTCGTAAGCTTCAGGGGCAAGGCTCGGCCAGTACTTACCGCTCAGCACAATCCGCAGGACAAGCGGACGGTCAGTCAAAAGAGGCAATACGTGCTTCGAGCGCATGTGTCGCACAATATTTGTTTGACGAACCATACCAAAGTGAGGGAGGGGCAACGTCTGCTTTACCCCCGAAACCGGGATTAGGCTGGAATCAGTGCGAAGGTCTGCTAATGATTTCAGACGGTGGACGCAACACATTCATTAAACTTCTGTGCTGGTGTGCGAAAACCCAACGTCTTCCGAGGTCGTTCATTTAGTTGACGTGCCACTTTGTTCAAGTGTGCTTGTGAGTGTACCGATAAGTCCGTTCGTTTGGGAAAATACTGTCTCAGTAAGAGAGCATAAAAAAGTGAGGGGCATATTCACGCTGCCCGCTGTAATTTCGGCTGTTGTTCGCAGCTTGTTTGACTCGGGTACCAGCGCTCGAAGTGCGATTGCAGATCATCGTTCAGCACAGCAGTCCGTGTTTGCAAGAGTAGATGCGCGCCAAGTGTGGACCATTGCATCTGCTGTTTCTTGACCCTCCGTTTGGCGACCACTTCATTGATCGTGGATTCCACAAATGACGTCGAGATGCGTTCACCGTTTCGCCACCGTTCGCCGTAGTTCGGAATCATCCCGACGTTGTTGCGAATGTAGGTATCCAGTTCCTCGAGCTTCGCGGTCAATTTCCGGCGCTTTTCGTATTTCAATACTGGATCCTCGACATCGATCATGATGTCGTCAAGCACATCCAATGCACACTCTACATTGCCATGCCAAAGAAACCACTTGGTCCGGTCGAGGCTTCTTTTGACTTGCTCACCGATCTCGGGATCGGTATGAATCATGCCTTTCGAAAATTGTCTTAGAACGGTCAACCGCATGGTGATATGAAACCAATCGAGGACGTGTTCCGATTCAGGGTACATGGCCCATTGCAGGTTCCGTAGATTGTCGGCGCCATCGGATAAAAAGGTGATTTGCTGGTTAGCTTGCATGCCCTGAGCCTTCAGCGCATGGTGCAGTCGGCGCCTGGGTTGCGGGTCATGACTTTGCACAAAACCGAAGCGTTTGCTGTTATCGCTTGCGAGGCTCTTGCCGACGATGACTTCAAAGTTTCGGCTTTTTTCGTCCCATCTGCGAAGATAGCCGCCGTCGATTCCCAGCACGATGGGCTTGCTGGGTCTCGGGAGCGCCGCCCATTCGCGGGGACAACCATCAAGATGGTTTGGAGTCTCCATGACATCGTCTTCAATTCTGCGCGCTACTCGGTGCAAGTGATTGCGCAAGGTAGCACCGTTGGTGGATTCCCCAACGGGCAGTACATCTTTCAGAAGATTTGCAGTCAGGCCATAGGCCATCAGCGATGACCACTTGGTTTCCAATTGCTGGAGTTCGGGCGATACGCGGTCTGGGCACCAACCCGTTAACAAGCTGAAGGTACCGTCATGCCCTGAACACGGACACTGGTGTAGTCTCGGTGTATCGATTGGCACAATTCCAAATAGTGTGCGGTACTGAAACGATCGGTAGCCTTTGATGCGGCGTTCATCACCACAGTCTGGGCAGCTGCGGTTCCGATCAACGTAGTCGCTCGCTTGGGACCTGACCATGATCGCTTGTAGCTGCTTTAGCAGACACTTGCTACTTTTCAAATTGAGGCCAGGATGATCACGGATCGTGGGCAATTCAATGATCTCCGCCATTTCAGATCGACCGTCGTCATTTTCGATCACCACTTGTATTTTAAAGTGCATCGTCATTCTCCGGCAGAGCGGGAAGCTCGATGCTACGCAAATTGCTTGGACAATGCCTGGTTGAGGGATCGTCGGCGAAATCGAAGTGCTTGGTAAGCGTGGGCGAACCAGCGGAGCTCGCCCACGGTAACCGTATCGAGCTTCGGCGCGTTCTCAACCCACCATGTCAGCAGATCATATTCATCGTGTTCCGGCTTGACGGCCAGGCCACGACCCGCTGTACACCGAGGCCGGGGGGCAACTCCGATATCAACGGCTTCAACTCGAATATTGTGGATGAGGTTCTCGTGAAAATTGTACGTATAATCAAACTTATCGCCGGGCTCAAATCCAAAGTCATCAATCCAGACGGACTGGGTATCGTCATCAAAGCTCATACCGCCATCGTAGTAAATGCCGAAGTCTTTGCCGTGGATATGAAATAGATGGAGATGATCATCGTCCCATCCAAAGCTCAACTGAATTACGTGGTGGAACTCTGCCAGGGAGAAATCACCGGGCACCACGAATCGGCGCCAAACCATGGGCGAAACGCCTCGCAGGACAATCTTGAGCGTGTAGTTGCGCATGCCGCAGACATATCACTTCCACGTTACCGCTCAACCCATCGAGTCAAACACCCCTCACTTTTTTATGCTCTCGATTTTGATTGTGCCTTCTTGCCGCACTCTTTCAGCACCTGCACCGTGGTCTCATCCATTTGGATAACGTCATGGCTTAAAAGTCGATCCTGCATCAGGTTGATCAGCGGTTGCACCAGGCAACCGGCCTTGATCATCCAGTTGGCCAGCGTTGCGCGCGGGATGTCCACGCCGATACGCTGCAAAATGGTCTCCTGCCGGTACAGCGGCAAGGCGTCCTGATACTTCGAGACCGTGATATGGGCCAGTAAGCCCGGAGAGGCCATGCTTTTAGGAATCGGTTGTGCCGGTAACGGCGCGGTCTTGATGCACTGACCGCAGTCACAAGCGTATTTCTTGCGGATATGCCGCGTCACCTGGATCTTTGCCGGGATGATGTCCAGTTGCTCCGAGATCACCTCACCGATCTCGGCCAGTAACTTGCCATCGTGCTCGCAGCGGCGGTCATCTTCAGCCAGTTCGTGAACGACATCGATACGTGGCAAGTGATCCGGTAACGGCTTGCGACCGCGCTTTTTGCGTTGGTGCGCCGCCACCGTAATCTCATCATCGTCGGTCGATGCATCGACAACGATATCGAGCACTTCGTTGTCGAGCTCCGCTTCATCGAACAGACTGATCTGATCCGGCGACAGCTTCTCGCTGCTGGCCGCATAACGGCGTGCCAAGGCAAGATTCAGTTGCTCGGTGAGGGTGAGAACCTGGACTTTGTAACGCTGGTTTTCTGTGGTGAGTTGCTCGGTTTGAACAACAAACTGATCGAGCTTTGTCGCCTGCTCAGCAAGCAAAGACTTCAGTGCATCAACGTCATCGGGCAGTTGATGCGGTGCAATCGGCATGCATTGTATTATACCGGATCGTTGCGTTTTTAGCCTTACAAAACACTGGAAAAATGCAATCGCTCGTGCGGTTTAAAACGCATCACGTCGTAACCGTCGAGCAACCAGTTCAGTTGTTGTCCAGTCAGGGTAACGACATCATCGGCAACCTGGCGCGGCCATTTGAAGCGTGCCTTCTCAAGACGCTTTTGCCACATGCAAAATCCGCTTCGCTCCCAATACAAGATCTTCACCTTGTCGCGACGGCGGTTGCAAAACACAAACAGCTGCTCGGAAAAAGGATCGCGAAGAAGCGCTTCCTCAACGACGATCGTAAGCCCGTTGATGCCCTTTCTAAAATCAACCACATCCCGGCACAGATACACCGCCGGCAGATCGTTCGAGGGACGCATCATTCGAGGTGCGCCACCGTGCTCAGAACTGTTGATAATGAGCCGTCATCAACCGTGCCGGAAAACTCCACTGAAACACCGTTCGGCAACTGGATGCGCCACTTTGTATCGGCAGATTCCGTTACCGTCTGCACGCGTTGAAAGCGCTTTTGCTGCGTGCGTGGCAACACGCCCTTGTTGACCAGCGTCTTTTTCGCGTCGTACAGCGCGCGAACCGGGAAACCGTGCTCCGCCGCATACTCCGTGAAACTCTTTCCCGATGCCTCGCACACCCGCAGACGCTCCAGCCATTTACGCTGATGTTCCGTTAGTGACGTTCCTGCTGATTCAACCATTGTTTTGCTCCGCTGACCTTAAGACAGCACAGCTTGCAAAGAAATGGATCAGGTAGACAGGGCGTGGTTTATTAGGCGCTTACGAAGCATATGCACGAATAGCCCCGGAAATAAATGAAGACGGAGCGTCGGGTGCCTACGGAATCGGGAACGAAGAACTAAAAGACGAAAGAGGCGTCAGATGGCACGGGCACCTCGTCGTTTACGTGCCGGAGTGGGGGGAGATTGTCGACCTGACTCTGGACTTTCAGGGCTGTGTTGGCATGAATCAGATGATGACGGACGCTGGTGGCGTTCCAGGAACAGGGTTCTGTGCAAGGACAAAATGCGAACTGGCGACCGGAAAATGCGCCGAGTCGGGATTTGCGAATGGAATCATACAGTGGGACGTATATCCGGAAGCTGAATCATGGAAAAATCTCGATTCGAACTTCAAAGCGGTTGAAAATCTCGCGGATGTGTATTTTGAAATAATAAAACAGCAGGAAAGAGAGGTAGGCGAGTCAATTCCCGGAGGGTAGTTAAGGTTCGCACAATATTTATTTTACGATCCATGATGATTGGGTAGGGGAACGACCGCCATCAATACAACAGTGGACATACATGAGTTACGCCTTTTGTGGGTATTGTGCTTTCCTTGAGAAGTCACCTATTTATCGGCGAAGAACAAAGAAACTAACCATATCCGGCTGACTTACTTGCAAAACTTTAATAAATGGGGATTTGGGACTATACTTGGTTGACCATTGGGTGAGCGGAGACTGATTCAGTCAGGATTTTGACTCGCAGTATTCTTTAATCAAGCGTTCGACTCCGACTTTAGATTGCAGTGTAACTATTCTGAGTAACGCTAAGAACACGATCTTTCGGAGAATTGGAATGAGGAACAGTAAGCTGAAGCTCTTGTTTGTTTTCTTGCCGTCCGTGTGGATTGCAAGTTCTGTTAACGCCAATCATCATCCCTATAACATCGAGTGCGAACTGATGCCAGGTGTCACGAAGTGTTGTACCGCAATTGGCGGCTCTAGCTCTCCTGGTGAACTCACGTTTCATTGGACGGACAATACCAAGGGATGGTACGAGCAACTGATTACAGAAGACCACTACAACAACTATCATTGCAATGATAACGCAACCGGGCGACCGCAATTGGTTTATACAGTTGACAATTGGCCGACTCTCAATGCTCACGGCGTCGCAGATTCGCTGTGTAACGTCATGTAGCGCAACTGCGAGGCTCAGGCCATTTGGTCTGGCTTCTTGCGACGATGAATCAAAATACGAGGCGTGTATTCGTTGGTACTGCAATATTGATAGTAGGTTTTGCAGTGTACTTGGGCTTGATTCGCGACAGTCGAAACATAGCTGCAAGCCCAAAAGAGGTAGGCAATTCCAGTATTCAATCTAGTGTCAATGACGATACAATATTGCCGCTCAAGGATGTTGCAAATCTTGATATTCAAACGGTACCTAGCCCGGCGAATCCCGATCGAAATGGGGAGCGGCTAGCAACAATTCAGGTGGATTTCCCAAACGGCGTCACTGTGCCTGTAGATCTTGTTCAGTTCGTTCCGCCTATGCCATCCGTCTCGATTGCTGCCCCCCTCAGAGAAATATATGATGACCTTGCGGCGGCAGCAGAGGGCGGCGATGCCGCCGCCGCAAGGTGGCTATTTCGCCAATTGAGGACATGCACAAATAGGTTCGAAGATATTGTGGCAATGGAATCTGCGATCGCAGGCCTCAAGAAGACTGGACACATGACTTACCCGGATGGTCGAATTGATGAGGTTAGTACAGGCCCTCAGACGTTGGGAGTCGAAGATGTAGTTCGAGAACAATTCGAGACATGTGCCGGGGTTACCCAGTCGCAAATCGACACCAGCAATGAGTGGCTTGAGAAGGCCGCAGAATCCGGTGACTTTCTTGCCATGCGTGACTACGCAGTTGTCGTGCTGGGTACAAAGACACTAGAAGGATTCGAGATGTATAAGAAGACCTGGGACAAAGGTCATCTTGGGTCTGCTAGCGCGATGGCTATTTTTTATCGCAATGGAGCACCGTCCGATCTGGCGGGCCAGCCAGACATGCTTACAAGCTATGCGTATACGCTCATCTCCAATAACGTTTACAAGAGTATTGGAAGTGCTGAGTACGATTCGAATGGTTTGTCGCGAAGGCTGAGCGCAAGCCGTCTATACATGATGGACCAATTATTGAGTCGGAAAGGTGGTTACCTGACTCCCAGCGAGGTTGAAGAAGCTGAACATCTTGCAATTAGCATGTTGCTCAACAATGAGGCTTGTTGCCTGGGAAATTGGTTGAATCAATAAATAGGCTTTTGAAAGGCTGCTGTTGAAGCTGTCGCTCAGACTGAGTGCGAAGAAAGGGTCAGGACTTTCCGTTCCGGTCTCAGGGGCCAGGCGGGGATCTACGGCCATTGCTTTCCACTCGCGAGCGTCTCCTTCACACCCGAAAATTGCCACTTTTGAACGGCCGGTGTGAGGCCTTTGAAAGGGCCTCATTTTGAGGATCCGCAGTGTCATCAATATCGTGGGAAGTCCATTGGGTCAGTAGCAGCCTGTCAGCAGTTTATCACCTGGGCGGCTAGTTACGGCCA
>CAZMRZ010000017.1:0-39747 GCA_964568835.1 uncultured Woeseiaceae bacterium
CCAACCGAAATCGGTTGGTCGGGCGGGTCCGCACGGAGATTGCGGATTGCGTGACTCAGTCGCCCGACGAATTGTCAGAGGCAGCTGGGTCCAGCTCTTCTACCTCTGCGCCCTGTACTGCATTGGGCGCAGGTGCTTGTTGAATTTCCGGTTCCTTCAATCCGAACTGAATCAGAAGATCATCATGTTCTGCCGGCGTGATCTTCCGAATCGATGAAATTCGGATCGACTCATTATCCAGATGGCCGTCGAATATCACCTCGCTGAAACCCGAGCAGATTCTACTGTCCCGCGAATCAAAGCCGATGCTCCAGGAAGACCGGATTCCAATGGCGCGCCGGTACAGCACGACATGGTATTTATGGCGTCCCGAAGCCTCGATGACGAGATTCGACTCATCCAGAACGCTATATCCTCGGATACTTGATCTGAAGATGCAATCCGAACGGCTGTTGCGGGCCTCGTTCCGCGCCCCGTCGGGCCCTTCAGTTGAGCCCGCACAAGCTAATAAACTACATGAGATACCGAGTATAACTATTTGTTTTACAAACATGTTAACTCCTCTTTCTAACCCCTGCCTGCTTTCGAAGTCACCTCTGCGACAGATCCGGTCAGCCCCAGTAGTTTATCGTCTACCGCATTAAGTTTACGACAAATCCGCAGCGGTTTTGATCCCTAACGGGCGAAATCGGACCCAGATCGAGATTCGGTGTTGTGTGCAGTCACTACGTATTGGACAATACCGGGCCGCGAAATAGAGTGGCGGTCTCGCCCGCTATAAAAAGGAGCAAAACAGTGGACAAGATTTTGGTTGGCCTGAAACGCGTTGTTGATTACAACGTTCGGGTTCGGGTCAAGAATGACGGCACCGGCGTCGAAACGGACGGTGTCAAAATGAGCATCAATCCTTTTGACGAAATAGCATTGGAAGAAGCGCTGCAAATCAAAGATCGGGGTGATGCAACTGAAGTCATTGTCGTGTCCGTCGGGTCAGGAGACGCACAGCAGCAACTGCGTACCGGCCTGGCAATGGGCGCTGATCGCGCAATTCTGGTCGAGTCCGAGAGTGCCGTCGATCCCCTCACCGTCGCTCGAATCCTAAAAGCGATCGTTGACCGAGAGAGTATCGATCTCGTTCTCCTCGGCAAGCAGGCGATCGACAATGACAACAGTCAAACCGGCCAGATGTTGGCAGCGATCTGGGGGCGCCCTCAGGCAACCTTCGCCTCGCACATAGATTTCGACGGCGAAAAGGCGAAAGTTACTCGCGAAGTCGATTCGGGCCTCGAGATTGTTGAAGTTGATTTACCTGCCGTCATTTCCGTTGACCTGCGGATGAATGAACCGCGCTACGTGAAGCTACCGGACATCATGAAGGCTAAGAAAAAGCCATTGGAGCAAACACCGCTGGCTGACTTTGGTGTTGAGCCCGGGCCTGCCATCAAGGAACTTGGATACGAGCCGCCGGCCGAACGAGAACGTGGCGTAATGGTTGATGATGTTGCTGGATTGGTCGCTGCACTTAAAGATAAAGGACTCGCGTAATGTCGAAAATTCTAATCGTTGCTGAGCACGATGGCTCAGCGCTTAATCCGAGCACCGCGAAGACCGTTTCTTGTGCCACGAGCATTGATGGCGCGGGCATCGATATTGTTGTTCTGGGGGCGGCTTGCGCCGATGTGGCAGCGCAGGCGGCAGAAATAGATTCCGTATCTCGCGTCCTGACTGTCGAGCGTCCGGAGAACGAAAACGCCATTGCCGCTATTCTCGCACCGCAACTTGCTGCGCTTGCCGCCGACTACACGCATGTATTTGCTCCATCGACGACATTCGGCAAAGATCTGATGCCACGCGTGGCCGCCTTGCTTGGCGTCAATCAGATCAGCGACATCATGAAAGCTGAAAGCAGTCACACATTTAAGCGTCCGACCTATGCGGGTAACGCTGTCGCGACCGTTGAAGCGCCTGGCGATTCGATCATCGTTGCGACAGTGCGGACTGCATCCTACCCCGCCGCCACGAATGGCAATTCGGCTGAGGTTGAAAGTCGGGACGTCGCGGTTGAATTGCCGATGCATACTCGCTTCGTCGAGTTGCAATCGGGGGCATCAGATCGACCGGACTTGCAGACTGCGACGAAGGTCGTTGCAGGTGGCCGAGCGCTGGCCAGTGAAGAGAACTTCGACCTGATTTATCAGCTGGCTGACAAGCTCGGCGCCGGCGTCGGCGCATCGCGAGCCGCGGTTGATGCCGGTTATGTTCCGAATGAAATGCAGGTTGGGCAAACCGGCAAGATCATTGCACCGGATTTGTACATCGCAATTGGTATATCCGGTGCGATTCAACACCTGACCGGAATCAAGGATGCCGGAACGATCGTCGCCATCAACAAAGACGAAGAGGCTCCGATTTTCGAAGTTGCGGATATCGGCTTGGTCGGCGATTTGTTCAGTGCCGTACCGGAACTAACCAAAGCCCTCGACTAGAGGGCTTTAACCCACGGCTGGATTAGAGGGCTCTATGAGCCCTCGGTCTCACCCTACAGCGATTCCAGAATCGCTTCGACCTTGCTGACTTCAAACTGGCCAGGGGCTTCCACCGCGACGTGAGTGGCGACGCCATCGTCGACGATGATGGCAAACCGCTGTCCGCGCGTACCCATACCAAAGCCCGATGCGTCCATCTCCAGGCCCAATGCAGCGGCGTATTCACCGTTTCCGTCTGCAAGCATCATGACATTGTCGCCGACACCACGGTCTTTGCCCCAAGCATCCATTACAAATACATCGTTCACGGCCATACACGCCACCGTATCGACGTTCTTAGCACGCAGAGCATCCACTTGATCGACGTAGCCCGGAAGGTGGTTCATTGAACACGTCGGCGTAAAGGCGCCGGGAACCGACACGAGCACCACTTTCTTGCCAGAAAATAAATCATCCGTTGAAATGGCGCCTGGCCCGGCTTCCGTCATGATGCCTAAGGCACCTGAAGGCATTTTTTCACCTGCTGCTATGGTCATTTTTGAGTGCTCCTGTCGATCCTGGTTCAATACTCGTTCTCGGCGACATGGACAACCAAGCCGTCGAGTTCATCGGAAACTTCAATTTGGCATGTGAGGCGACTGTTGTCTTTACGTTCGAAGGCCGCGTCCAACATACTATCTTCCATATCATCCATTTCCGCTACCTTGTCCAGCCAGGCTTCGTCGATATAGCTGTGACAGGTAGCGCACGCGCAGGCACCGCCGCATTCGGCAACAATTCCCTCGATGTTGTTATTGATGGCTCCTTCCATGACGGAATAGCCCTTCTCAACTTCAACTTCGTGCCGCGTTCCGTCGGGGGTTAGATAGATGATCTTCGGCATTTCTTTAATCCAATATTCCAGAACCGCGCAATAATAAGGGCGTTGACCGACCACGGTCAACGCCCTCGTGTTTTAAGCTACCGCTTGGCGCGTAAGACTAGTTCGAATTAGGCGCGTGCGCTTTCGGCGCGCCGTGCCTCGATTTCCTTGCGTTTCTTCTGCGCTGCTTCTTCCGCGAGGCGAATTTGTCGATTGCGCTCGACCTCCTGGTCGATGACGCGTATCCACTGGCCGGAAGTACGCTGTGAGCGCGGTGTCTTAGCCGCTTTATTGAACGCCGCTTTGGACTCGTTGTATTTGTGTTGGTTGTACAGGCACATTCCCAGCGAAATCTGGATGTTGTCCGGGCTCTTCAAGCCGCCTTTTCGAACCGCGGATTTTGCTGAAGTTACACAATTATCGTAGTCGCCGATATTCAGATACGAGTTAGCCAGACGAGCATCAACTTCGCCGTCTTTGGCCAAACGGGCCGCCGATATTAACGCCGGTATCGCCTTCTTATCCTCCATGGCGAGCTGCCAGGCTTGAGACAATAGGCGATAATTCTTCTCGCTTTTCTCAACGACACCGGATTCGATTTTTTCCTCCAACAAAATGGCGGCTTTGTAGGGAACTTCAGCCTGGAGGAAGAGCTGCGCCATAGTTACGAACTCAGTACCCTTCTCCAGCATGCCCTGCGTAAACGCTGCGTCGTAGGCGTAAATGAGCTTTTCATCTTCACCCAGTTCCGTAAAGGCGCCAGCGAGTGACTTCCAGTAGCGCTTCTTTGGCCAGGTCTGCAGCAGGATCTTCTGGATATCGCGAACCTTGGCGTAATTTTCCTGCTGGAAATAGGCGAAATTCAGCAAACCATACCAGTCTTCTTTAACCGGCTTGCCTCGAGCCCTGGCGACTTCCATGGCCTTCTCAATGGACGGCACCATTGCCTGATATTGACCCAGATGGTACTGCATCTGCGCTTTTAGAACGAAAGGCTCCGGTGCGGGATTGGTTTCGAGCGTAAACCATTTATTTAACGTTGCCAGTGCTTGAGGGTACTTCTCTTCCACCATCAATAATTGGGCAACAATGAACGTCGTCTGTTTCGCCATCTGCGGCTCAAGCGTTGGAATGGCGAGCATCTTTTCGTAGGTCCGGATAGCCTGCGCCGTGTTGTCCATATTGTAGTGAATGAAGCCGATGTAATTGAGCACGTTGGCCTGCTCATACTCGGTCAGCTTATCCGGGTTGTACAGACTGTTCAGCGTCTTCAGAGCGCCTTGATAGTCTTTCCCGTCCACCATTTCCTGCGCTTTTGTGATTCGCTCATACACGGCCTTGCTGACCGCTTGAGCTTGCTTGGTTTTCGTCTTGTCGTCTTTTTCGGCTTGTCCACTTCCTTGAGCGAATGCACCGCCGCAGGCCAGAAGACCTGACAGAAGAAGCACGCCAAATTTGAGTGAAAATCCACGATTAGTCATCATAAAAAAATATCCTTTTGGATAGGTCCCCGCCGAGGGCTATCAATCGGTCTTAATCTTCAAGCTCGAAAGTAATACGTGTCTTTACGCCCGTCACTTCGACAGGCACGCCGTCGACAACGCGAGGCTTGTACTTGAACTTCAGCACCGCACGCGTCGCCGCTCGCTCGAACAGGCTACTGGTGGACTGCAAGACAATCGGATCTTTAACCGTACCGGCCGAGGTTACGGTGAAAGACATATCCACAAACCCTTCCAGACCACGCGACAGAGCACGCGACGGATAAACAGGTGCAACTCGAACGATCGGCAAGTAGTCGCCTTCAGCGATATTCATGCCGCCCGGCCCGCCGATATCCGTGTTTGCCGATACTTCAGGGCGCGGAATGTCGATGGATGGCGCATCCGGATCAACGTTGTCCATGTCCTGAGGCGGTGTCTCTGGTGGAGTCTCAGGCGGCTTCGGCGGCTTCTCCGGCGTAAGGTCCTGAGTATTCACATTCTCATTCTTCTTCACTCGAACGAACTCGAGCTTATGCCGCTCACGCGGGTCCGTTAATGCCTGCTTGCCCGTCACGATGAGCAGCTGCATGATGAACAACAAGCTCAGCGTGACTACTGTACCGATGACGATTGAAAATGCGTAACGACCTATCATGGTCCTGTTCTCCTGATCAGTTGTCCGAGGCTATCGAAACGTTGCTAACGCCAGCAGCTTTAGCCGCCTCCAGAACCAGAACCAACTGCGCGTTGGTCGATTCTTCGTCAGCCTGGATAACGATCGATCCCTTCGGATTCTCGGCATGCAGTCGTTCGATAATGCCTCGTATTGCCTGCGGCGCCCGTTCCTTGCGATCAATCCAGATCTCATCGTTCGAACTGATCGCGATCAAAATAGACGCATCATCCTGCATTTCAGCCGTAGACGTATCGGGACGATCAACTTGAATACCCGCTTCTTTAATGAAAGTCGCTGTAACAATGAAAAAGATGAGCATGATGAACACGACGTCGAGCATCGGCGTCAGGTTAATCTCCTCGCTTTCTTCTTCGTAGCCCAGTGAATGATTCTTTCGCATGTGTATATCCTATTGAGTTCCCGCTCAGCCTTGATCCGCTATGGATATGGTATAGACCCCGGCACTTCTTGAAGAGTCCATGACCCATACGAGCATCTTATTGGTTGATTTCTTATTCGCCTGAATCACAACCGACCCCTTCGGGTTCTCGGCATGCATACGCTGAATATTGGCGCGCACTGCACGCGGGTCGATCATCCGACGATCGATCCAGATCTCATCATTGGCATTGATAATCACGAGAATATTCGCATCCTCCGGTTTTGACTCCATAACTGGAGCGTCCGGCCGGTTTACGTCAATTCCCGCTTCCTTAATGAATGATGCAGTAACGATAAAGAAAATGAGCATGATGAACACAACGTCGAGCATCGGCGTCAGGTTAATTTCATCACCGTCATCATCATGCCCCATTGAAAGATCAGTCTTACGCATCCGTATTCCTTAGTGGTCCATCGTGAGCGAGTCCTCAAGGAACCCAACTTCACGCGCCGCACGGCGGCTAAGCAAAGTGATAAGTAGAACCCCGGACAAAGCCCCGACCATTCCTGCCATTGTCGGAACTGTTGCCTGAGATACACCGGCCGCCATCGCCCGGACGTTACCTGACCCGGACACTGCCATTACCTGGAATACGCTGATCATTCCCGTCACGGTCCCAAGGAGACCGAGCAACGGACACAAAGCGACCAAGGTCTGGATCAGGTTGATTCCTTTGTTGGTGGCTTCATCGAAACGCGAGATAAACAACTCGCGTATCTGATGGGCCGCCCACGAAGTGCGTTCCGGCCGCGACTCCCAGTCATCACGAATCTCACGCGCCATTTCCTGCATTGTTGAGCGGAAAAACATGATCCGCTCAACAATGAGTACCCACATCAGGAAAATGGTCACTGCGATGGCCCGGAGAACCGGACCACCCAGACTCATGAAGTCTCGAATGGCTTCAATACTGTCAAAAAGCCAAAGCATGGTGACTCCTTATGACGTTAGCCATTCTTTTCAGAGTGTTGAGCAACAAGCCCGGCACTCTGTGACTGAAGGATGTTGATGATCTTGCGACTCTGGCCACTAACAATGGTGTGCAAAAGAACCATCGGAATAGCAACAACCAGTCCCAAAACCGTCGTCATCAGTGCTTGCGAAATACCGCCTGCCATCATTTTCGGATCGCCGGCGCCGTAGAGCGTGATGACCTGGAAGGTCTTGATCATGCCGGTTACGGTTCCGAGGAGCCCCATTAGCGGAGCAACAGCGGATACGACCTTGATAAACAACAGGCCCTTCGTCAAACCCGGCATTTCCTTCAGCGCTGCTTCGCTCAGTTTGAGCTCAATGGTTTCGGTATCGGCACCTCGATTACTTTCGTAGGCAGCCAAAACACGGCCCAGTGGATTGTCACTGCTAGCAGACTCACGTTTCAGCTGTGCGCTGACCCTGCGACTGTCGCCGGTTAGACCGAACCAACGCCAGATGGCAATCAGAAGTCCAACAATACCGAGTGCGATAATGCAGTAACCGACGATGCCACCCTGTTCGATACGATCCGATATGGTGGGTGACTCAACGAGCAGCCCAAGAATGCTGCCGCGCGTTACGTCGAGACCAAAGCTGACCGTTTCGCCACTGCTGGCATCCATCATGTCATCAGTCGTACCGAGGTACTTGCTTTCAGGTTGGCGCAAAAGTTCGGAGATTGAACCTTCGCCTGAATCGTACTGCAGATAACCATTGTCAGAAACCAGATTGAATGCACCGATTCGAATCACTTCCATCTCGGCTTGTTCGCCGTCGGCTTTAGTCACCAGGTGATTGAAGCGAACAACACGGCCTGATTCATAGACCTCCTGTTGCAGAAGCATCCAGAGCTGCTCGATGTCTTCAATCGATGCGAGACTGCTGGCACCGGCCATCTTGCTGCCGAGCTGACCGAGGAATTCACCGCGGTCGGGATACTGGATATTCGTCAGCGACGCGCCGAAGCGTCCCTGCGCGTCTCCGGCTACCGTCTGCAGCACACCGAACAGCTCTTTCAATGCACCGAGGCGCTCATCGAGTGCCTGTCGTGCCGTGATAATGCGCTGTTGATTGACTTCGAACTGCTGTTCGAGACCGGAGCTGACGTTCTCCTGACGAGTACGTTCGGCACGTGCCTGGTTCAGCAATGACTGTTGGCCATTCTGTGCGCTGGCGAATGCGGCCTCGCGTTGACGCGCTTCCTTCGAATCACGAGCCTGCCCTTGTTCGATCAACCGAAGCAAGTCAGCCATGCTGCGCGCGTCGTCACCTTGCTGGGCGTTTGCCGTCGCGAATCCGAGTGTTAACAGTCCGGCCGCGATAATCAGAGTAATGCGTTTCATTTATGAACCCTCCGCAGCAGAAACCGGGATATTGATGAGCTCAGGCGCAATCAATTGCCGCGCAACCCGGAGGCCTTTGCGAACTTCATTGCGTGCAGAGTTATCGATTTCCCATGTACGAGCTGCGTTGTCCCAGCGACCCGTAACCTTGGTGTCATCAGACTGGAAGTACAAACCCACTCGGCCAATGCGGAGCATATTGAACGCGCGAGTTGCTCCATCGATCGTCAAAGACTGCTTGTAGTCTTCGATGGTCGTTCCGTAGTCGTTTTCGATCTGGTAGGCCTCCATCACTTTGCGGAATTTCTCCGCAACGCTGACGTCGGACCGAGACATGATCTCCTTCAGGCCGGATACGCGCGCTGTGCGCTCATCCAACAAGAACGGCACGTCGATCTTGACGGACTGATCCAGTCCGTCGATCATGCGTTCCATTGCCGGGAAGATCTGGCGATTGATGACATCAACCTGGTCCATGGAAAGACCAACGTCCTCCAACGTGGCCGTTTGGCCGTCAACCTGAGCTCTCATCAGGCGGTTATAGACTTTGAGTCCGTCAATTTCCTTGTTTATTGCCCGGTACTGGTCTTCCAGCGAACGCGTACGGTCAACAACCGAATTTATGCGCTCCTGTGATTGTTGAGCCAGGTTTAACCGACGTTGATCAGCTTGAAGTATCTGATCGACGGACTGGGCTAAAACGCTGCCGGAAATTAAGATAACCGTGGCTGCGAAAAATCCAGTGGTTATGCTTCGGCTGCTTCTTATGCACCGTTTCATGGACGCTCCTTAAAGGTCGTATGTTTTAGTTAATTTTATCGGAGAGGGATGCAACGTATCCGTTGAATACATGCACAAATTAAAACCGGAAATGCAGAGTGCATCTCCAAGTGCGCACGCGACCCTCTCCACCTTCGCCGCGTGGCGATAATTTTTTGGAACCCCTGTTTCTCTATTCGTTGGCATACTCTTTTTTTTCCTGCTGAGTACTTCCCGCCATTTTTTTCTTTTCTTGTTCAGGTCCCCACCTAACTATGGGCAAGAATAACACATGGTTTGCATATGGCCAGCCCAACGACAACATAAGAATCGTGACCCGCAGTTAATCCGAAAGCGCGCGTTGATTTCTCTTTTCGCGCTTGATTGCCGACCGACTTCGGGTCTGAATTCCGGGCCTGGGCTGCAGAGATTTTTGGGTGCTATATATAAGGTATGCAAATGCAGACAACGCAGAAGCAATAAATTTGTTCTTAATTAGGTGCTTATGGTTACTTCTTAAAGTGCCGTGTTTAGTAACACTCGTAACCGGTTAGGTGATGGTTGACATCATTTGCGAGTTACAACATTATTCGGCGCTATGACAAACGCGACCCCAAACTATTCGTCTGTGCGACTTCTCGTGCTTCGACTAGGATTGCTTCTTCTTGGGAGGCAGAGCGGGTAGCGCGTAAGACGTCATTGAACAACGCAAACCCCGCATCCTGATGGATAGTGGGGTTTTTTTTATCTCAATTGCACGAAGGCTAGGAATCACCATGCGAATGTACTCAGAATCAGATGTAGATACGGCTTGTCTGGCAGATCGCCAGGTCACCATTCTCGGCTATGGCAGCCAGGGTCGCGCGCACGCCTTGAATCTCAAAGATAGCGGATTCGATGTTGTCGTTGGCCTGCGAGCCGGCGGCGCTAGCTGGCCCAAGGCAGAGGCCGATGGATTGACGGTTCAGGAACCGAATGAAGCAGTGAAAGGCGCGGCTATCGTTATGTTCCTGACACCGGATATGGTTCAAAAAAGCCTGTATGAGTCTGTCGTCGATGACATCGATAGCGGCGCGATGCTGATGTTTGCACACGGATTCGCCGTTCATTTCAAGCAAGTCGAGCCTCGCGCCGACCTCGACGTGACGTTGATTGCTCCCAAAGGCCCGGGCAGCCTGGTACGTCGTCAATATGAGGAAGGTCACGGTGTGCCCTGCCTTGTCGCCGTTCATCAGGACGCGACCGGCAATGCACTGAAGACTGCGCTCGCTTATTCAGCAGGCATTGGTGGCGCGAGAGCCGGAGTCATTGAGACAACTTTTGCCGAAGAGACGGAAACCGACCTGTTCGGCGAGCAAGCCGTTCTTTGCGGTGGCGCGACGGAGTTGATTGTCGCGGGCTTCGAAACATTGGTTGAAGCCGGATACCAGCCTGAGGTTGCCTACTACGAAGTTATGCACGAGCTAAAGCTCATCGTTGACCTGTTGCACGAAGGCGGCTTACGCAAAATGCACAAGTTCATCAGTGATACCGCGGCATGGGGCGACATGATCAGTGGCCCGAGAGTGGTTGACGAGGCTTCGCGCGCTGCGATGAAGGCCATTTTGACCGACATTCAGGACGGTACGTTCGCACGTAACTGGATCGCTGAAAATGAAAATGGCATGCCCGAGTTCAAACGCATGATGCAGGCTGATCTGGATCATCCGGTCGAGAAAGTCGGCGCCGATCTTCGCGGTCGCATGGACTGGCTGGAAGAATAGACCGAAACGCAACCTGAGGACCCAATAATGTCAGACGCTGGCTCGACAAACAGAATTCGCATTTTCGACACCACTTTACGTGACGGGGAACAGGCTCCCGGCTGCAGCATGACGCTCAGTGAAAAGCTTCGTGTTGCAAAAGCGCTTTCCGAGCTTCAGGTCGACATTATTGAAGCGGGCTTTCCCGCCGCGTCACCGGGTGACTTCGAGTCAGTAAAAGCCATCGCCGAGCGCAATTTCGGTCCGATTATCTGCGGTCTGGCGCGATGCAACGCCGCGGACATTGAGAAGGTGCACGCGGCAGTAAAAGGCGCGGACAATCATCGGATCCATGTTTTCGTAGCAACCAGCGCTATCCATCGCGAGCACAAGCTCAAGATGGCCAAGGAAGAGATCATCAGTAGCGCAGTCGGTGCCATCAAGATGGCACGTGAACTGTGCGATGACGTCGAGTTCTCTCCTGAAGATGCGTCACGCACTGAATTGTCCTACCTCGCCGAGGTGGTCTCTGCCGCGATTGAAGCCGGCGCAACAACCATCAACGTGCCGGACACCGTTGGCTACACCGTTCCTTCAGAATTCGACAATCTGTTCCGATACCTGAAGAAACATGTCGTTCGAATCGATGAGGTTACCCTTAGCGTGCATTGTCACAATGATCTCGGCATGGCGGTCGCCAATAGTCTCGCGGCCATCGGAGCCGGTGCGCGCCAGATCGAATGCACGATAAATGGCATTGGTGAGCGGGCGGGAAACTGCAGTCTTGAAGAGGCAGTCATGGCGATAAAGACACGGTCTGAGTTCTTCGGCCTTGAAACCGGTATCGATACGACCCGGCTGTATCCAACATCGCGATTGGTCTCGAATATCACGGGTATGCACCCTCCTCGCAATAAGGCCATCGTGGGCGAAAATGCATTTTCACACGAAGCAGGGATTCATCAGCACGGCATGCTGCAACATGCATCGACCTACGAAATCATGAAGCCGGAGGATGTTGGCCTGAGTAAGTCCAATCTGGTTCTGGGCAAACACAGTGGGCGCCACGCATTTCGGGATCGAGTCGCGGAATTGGGTTTCGAACTCGATGATTTTGAAACCAATCGTGCGTTTCAGGAATTCAAAAAGTTGGCCGACAAAAAGAAGGACGTTTATGACGGCGACATCGAGTCGATCATCATGAACGCAGGCAATGCATCGTTGGGCCCATGGACGTTGAAGTCCCTGGAAGTGCAGACGCATACCGATGAGCCCGCTACCGCAACGGTGAATTTGGTGGGCGAAGACGGTAAGGAAGTATCCGAATCTGCCCGTGGAGATGGGCCCGTTGCGGCAGCGTTTCAGGCGCTCCAGGTTGCCACCGGCGTGGATATGGTGCTGCGCAATTTCGAACTGCACAGTGCATCGATTGGCGAGGACGCCCAGGGTGAGGTCACCGTCAGCGTCGAAATCGACGGCCAGAGCTTTCGCGGTCGTGGTGCCAGCGTCGACATTGTCGAGGCCGGATGTCGCGCCTGTCTCGAGGTAATGAATCGCACGCTGCGACGCCGTGAACGAGGCGACAACACCGCCGGCGACGCATCTATTACGCACGCAACCGTATAGTTTTCGGGGAGCCCTGTGAGCAAACCAACGACCCTTTTTGAAAAGGTCTGGGCGGACCACGTTGTGGTCGAAGAAACGCCTGACATACCCGCAGTTCTCTATATCGATCTGCATATCGTGCATGAAGTGACGACGCCACAGGCGTTCTCGGTGCTCCGAGAGAAAGGATTGCCCGTGCGACGTCCCGATCTGACGTTGCCAACGCTTGATCATTCGACCCCGACGACGCCGGTGTCGTCTTTCGATGACTTGCTTGCCGCAGGCGTTGGCGCGGCAAACCAGGTTCGCCAGATGCAGCAAAACTGCGAAGATTTTGGTCTGGACCTCTTGGGTTATGGCAGCGGACAGCGTGGCATCGTTCACGTCATCGGACCAGAGCTCGGTGCAACGCAACCGGGAAAGACCATCGTTTGCGGTGATAGCCACTCCAGTACTCATGGTGCATTTGGCGCCCTCGCCTTCGGCATCGGCACGACCGAAGTCGGTCACGTACTAGCCACTCAGACCGTATTGCAACGTAAACCCAAGACGCTGGAAGTCAGGGTTGACGGTGACCTCCCCAACGGCGTGACGGCCAAAGACCTTATTCTCGCGATCATTGGGAAAATCGGCGTTAACGGCGGGACGGGTTACGTCATTGAATATCGCGGCGCCGCAATCGAGGCGATGGACATGGAAAGTCGAATGACGATCTGCAATATGTCCATCGAAGCCGGTGCGCGCGCAGGCATGATCGCGCCGGATGCTTCGACGTTCAATTACATGAAGGGACGGCCACGCGTGCCATCAGGTGCAAAATGGGATGCGGCTGTAGATCGCTGGAAAAAACTGAAGACAGACGACGACGCTGTTTTCGATAAGTCGGTCACGCTCGATGCGAGAAAATTGGAACCGATGGTGACGTTCGGCACGAATCCGGGCATGGTCGTCGCTATCAACGAGCGAATTCCTGTTCGACAGGATTCGAGTTTCCAGAAAGCTCTGGACTACATGCAGGTCGAGTCCGGTAAACCAATGACCGGGAACGCTGTCGATATCGTCTTTGTCGGCAGTTGTACGAACGGCCGTATTTCCGATATCGAAGAAGCTGCCCGTATCCTCAAGGGCCGGCAGGTCGCCAATGGCGTTCGCATGCTGGTCGTACCCGGGTCCGAACGGGTGAAGAAGGAAGCCGAGGAACGGGGGCTGGATAAGATAATCACTGCAGCCGGCGCCGAATGGCGCGAGGCCGGTTGTTCGATGTGTATCGCCATGAATGGCGATCTCGTTGGACCGGGTCTGCTCTGTGTCAGTACCAGCAATCGAAACTTCGAAGGACGTCAGGGGACTGGCGCAAGAACGGTGCTGGCGAGTCCCGCAACGGCAGCGGCATCTGCCGTTGCCGGTTATGTTACGGACCCAAGGAGTTACACATGAAGCCCGTCACGCACATCCGGGCTCGAACGGTGGTCCTGCCAAACCGGGACATTGATACGGACCAGATTATCTCTGCCCGCTTCCTGACGACGACCACAAAGGAAGGGCTCGGCGATAACGCGTTTTTCGACTTGCGGTACAACAAGGACGGCAGCAAGAACCCCGATTTCCCGCTCAATAAAGCGGAGGCGAGCGGCTGCGAAATCCTGGTCGCGGGAAATAACTTCGGCTGCGGATCGTCGCGAGAGCACGCTCCCTGGGCGCTGCTGGATTACGGTTTCAAAGCCGTTATCTCGACGGAGATCGCCGATATTTTTCGCAACAACTCGCTTAAGAACGGACTGCTTGCGATCGTTGTCGATCCCGAAACGCATGCCTGGTTGCTCGAAAACCCGGCGGCTGAGCTTTCCATCGACGTGGATTCGTCGACAATCACCCTGCCAGATGAATCGGTCATCGAATTCACCATTGACGGATTCGCCAGACATTGCCTTCTGGAAGGGGTTGATCAGTTGGGATTCCTATTGAGCCAGTCACCTGCAGTTGCAGCATTCGAGGAGAATTGTCGTTGGAAGCCCTGATCACACTATTGCCAGGCGACGGTATAGGACCGGAAGTTACCGATTGTGCGCAACAGGTTCTGGAGGCGGTTGCCGCCAAGTTTGAACACGATTTCAAATTCGACACCCAGTTAATTGGTGGCGCGGCCATTGATGCCAGAGGCGACCCGTTGCCCACGGCGACTGTAGCCAGCTGTGAGTCTGCCGATGCGATTTTCCTGGGCGCGGTCGGAGGACCGAAGTGGTCCGACCCCAGTGCGAAAATTCGGCCTGAACAGGGCTTACTTAACCTTCGTGGTCTTCTCGGTGTATTCGCCAATATCCGGCCCGTGAAGATTCATCCTGCGCTCGTTGATGCATCGCCACTCAAGGCGGAAATACTCGACGGCGTCGATATGCTCGTTGTGCGGGAGCTGACCGGGGGCATTTACTTCGGCGAAAAGACTCGCACTGCGACATCAGCCAGCGACTTGTGCACGTACACTGTCGACGAGGTCGAGCGCATCGTTCGCGTCGCCGCGAAACTCGCAGCAGAGCGCCGAGGAAGACTTTGCTCCGTGGACAAAGCGAACGTCCTCGAGACCTCGCGCTTGTGGCGCAGCGTTACCGATCGATTAATGCCTGAGGAGTTTCCGGCAATTGAAGTAGAGACGCTCCTGGTCGATGCCGCTGCAATGCATCTGCTGAGTCGGCCAGCCGATTTCGATGTGATTGTCACCGAGAATATGTTCGGCGATATACTTACCGACGAGGCGTCTATGCTTGCTGGCTCGCTGGGCTTGTTGCCCTCCGCCTCACTTGGGGCTTCATCGGTCGGCTTGTATGAACCGATCCATGGCTCGGCGCCGGACATAGCCGGCAAAGGCATCGCAAATCCCTGCGCGTCTATCGCGAGCATCGCTCTCTTGCTCCGTTACAGCCTGGGACTTGAGAAGGAAGCCAAAGCCGTGGAACAGGCGATCACTGATGCGATTTCCAATGGCGCGCGCACAGCCGACATCACGTCAGCTGGGGACTCGCCGATCTCGACGAACGAAATGGCGTCGGAGATTCTTCACTGCTTATTGTAGGTAGCAAGAATCAGCCGCAGACGGCGACCGCGGCGACTGGCTGACCTGCGGCTTTTGCGGTATCGAGAGCATTCAGCAAATCCGCGATCAAATCCTCGCTACTCTCAAGGCCGACCGATAAACGGATCAGGTTGTTGCCAATACCTGCCTTTTTGCGCACCTCTTCGCTGACAGGCGCATGCGTCATCGTCGCTGGATGACAGACGAGGCTTTCTACACCACCGAGTGATTCTGCAAGGGAAAAGAACTGGAGGTTATTAACGAATGCCCTGACTTCGTCTTCGCCGCCGCTGATCTCGAAACTGACCATGCCGCCGAACCCTCGTTGCTGTCGTTTTGCAATATCGTGTCCGGGATGTGATTCGAGTCCCGGGTAGTAAACCTGATCAACCAGCTCATGATCATTCAACACATTCGCCACGAGGCTGGCACTCTCTTCATGCTGTTTGATTCGCGGATGTAAGGTCCGAATGCCGCGTAAGGTCAGAAAGCTGTCAAACGGTGCACCCGTAATTCCGATGCAATTCGCCCAGTACGCGATCTTCTCCGCCAGCTCCTCCGTCGCAGCAACCACGCAACCGCCTACGACGTCGCTGTGTCCATTGATGTACTTCGTCGTCGAGTGAATCACCAAATCCGCGCCAAACTCGATGGGATTCTGCAGTGCGGGTGACAGGAACGTATTGTCTACCGCGAACAGCGCGCCAGCGCCTTTCGCGATCGCGGAGATCTTTTCGATATCGACGATGCGCAGCAACGGATTTGACGGTGTTTCGGCGAGTATTATTTTCGGCTTGCAGGCACAGGCTTTGATCAGAGCAGCCGTATCCGTCTGGTCGACAAACTTCACGTTGAACAAACCTTTTTTTGATTGCTGGTCGAACAATCGAAACGTGCCACCGTAGCAATCGTGTGGAGCGACTATCGTATCGCCAGGCTCAAGCAATTGCGTCAGCAAGGTCAGAGCGGCCATTCCGGATGACGTTACGACGGCGCCAGCGCCACCTTCAAGCTCGTTGAGGGCGTCCGCGAGAGCGTCACGTGTCGGATTCCCGGAGCGTGTGTAGTCGTACTGCCGAGGTTCAGCGAATCCCGCAAACGCGAAATTTGATGAAAGGTGCAATGGCGGTACGACGGCACCGTGATGTGTGTCTGATTCAATAGACGCACGAACAGCTCGGGTCGCTTTGCTTGCTTGGGAAGTCATTGTCGGTCTCCGCTTTGGTGTTCCGTAGCTAATCAAATTACAAATCAGCTCATCGAAACCCTGCGAAGCCCGCAAGGGAGGGGTGTACTGCCCTTCACCCACGCATGGGTTCTGCAGTTACCCTCATCTATCGATGCCCTCAGTAAACTGAGCATTGCATCGCAGGAGTTGGCACCTTTTCGGAATGGTTAGTTCCGCTGGTTGCCCCGGGGTCTTCGGGCCTATCCCTCGACCGGTCTCGATGAGTTTCAAGAAGTGTAGGGTCGAAAGACGGCGCGCGTCAAGGGGCTGTTCGACATTAATTTTGTCACAACAGAAACTATACACAGGCGGTTGCTATTCTCGATAACCTGTAATAGTGTAATAACACGTTAATACACTATTACAACACTTATCCAATTATGAAACCGAACAGAAACGAATCAAACCGTAAGCAACACCGCGCCGAAGAAGATCTATTCGAGGCTCTGCTGGCATTACGAAACACGCGAGAAGTGCGCAACTTCTTTGATGATTTGTGTACACCCGCGGAGCTCCAGGCGCTGGTCGACCGGTGGCAGGTCGTCGAGTATCTTCAGCAAGAACTCCCCTATCGAAAAATTCATGACCTGACTGGCGTCAGCGTAACAACCATCGGTCGCGTAGCCCGCTGCCTGACCGACGGCTCCGGCGGTTACCAAACCGCCATCGACAGAACCTCTCACTAAGGACATCCCAATGGAACACTCTGAGCAGCGCATAAAAATTGCGGTGCAGAAAAGCGGCCGCCTAACGGATCACTCCATCGATCTGCTGGAGCGCTGTGGTTTGAAAGTGACCAAGAGCAAGGATCAGCTCATCTGCTATGGCGAGAATATGCCAATAGATCTCCTGCTGGTGCGAGATGATGATATCCCGGGACTGGTCAGTGACGATGTGTGTGACCTGGGTATTGTTGGCCTCAATGTGGTCGAGGAAAAGCGTCTAAAGCTGCAACAGGAGGGATCCGAGGGGCGATTCAAACAGATATTCGAACTCGAGTTCGGCCACTGCAGACTGTCGATCGCGGCCCCTGACGGCGCGGAATTTACCGGTCCAGAATCTCTGGAAAACACCCAAATAGCAACGAGTTATGTCGGTTTGTTAACCGATTATCTTGAGAAAAATAACATCAATGCGGAGCCGGTCTTTTTCTCTGGCGCGGTCGAGATCGCGCCGAAACTCGGCCGCGCTGACTATATCTGCGATCTGGTGTCTTCCGGCGGAACCTTGGTCGCTAACGGCTTGCGTGAGGTCGCCGTACTTCTCGAAAGCGAGGCCGTGGTCATTCAGACGCTCGCACCATTGGGTGATGAAAAACAGGCTCTCGTCAACAAGATCATCCAACGTCTCGATGGTGTCCTGAAGGTCCATGACAGTAAATACATCATGCTGCATGCGCCACGCTCGGCATTGGCGGAGATCCGCGCCCTCCTCCCGGGGTCCGAGGCACCGACGGTAATGCCACTTGAAGGCAACGACGACAAAGTCGCGATTCACGCGGTTTGTCGTGAAAACGTGTTTTGGGAAACGCTGGAAAACCTCAAAGCAGCCGGCGCGAGCTCGCTGCTCGTGCTACCCGTCGAAAAGATGCTGGCATAAGAATGCGCCTTGCCATACACAACTGGGTAAAGCTCAACGACGCACAGCGGCTAACGCTCCTGCAGCGACCGGCCGCATCTCAGGATGGATCCGTCCGCGAAACGGCAAGAGAGATCATTGCGTCTGTCAAAACGAGCGGTGACAAGGCCCTGCGTGAGCTGACGCTCCAGTATGACGGTGCATCGATTACTGACCTTCGAGTGACGGATGCGGAAATGGCCGCTGCAAAAAATCAACTCACCGACGACCAGCTTGCCGCGATTGATCTTGCGATCAGAAATGTTCGCGCATTTCACGAACTGCAGCTGCCGGCTCCTCTTGCCATAGAAACCATGCCCGGCGTGGTCTGCGAGAGGATCAGCCAGGCACTTGATTCGGTCGGTTTGTATGTACCGGCCGGGACTGCGCCGCTACCGTCTGCAGCAATTATGTTGGCAGTGCCGGCGATCATTGCTGCTTGTCCGAGAATCATTCTCTGCACGCCGCCGCGATCCGATGGGACTGCCGATCCGGCCGTACTGGTAGCGGCGGCTCGCGCCGGTGTCACTGAGGTCTACAAGGTGGGTGGCGCGCAGGCGATTGCGGCGATGGCCTACGGCACTGAATCCGTTCCGAAGGTTCGAAAGATATTCGGGCCGGGAAACGCCTGGGTCACTGGCGCAAAGACGATTGTCAGTACGGACCCTCAGGGCGTCGCCATCGACATGCCCGCGGGACCGTCCGAGGTGCTCGTCATTGGTGATCAATCGGCTTCCGCCGAATTCGTTGCTGCCGATCTCTTATCCCAAGCGGAACACGGCGTGGATTCGCAGGTTGTGTTTGTCACAATTGATCAGCCACTAGCGGATAAAGTCCAGGTCGAAGTCGATTCACAGCTGGATCAACTGTCGCGCGCTGATATTGCGGCTGCCGCGCTCGAAAATTCGGTGATCATCCTTGCTCCGAACCTCGAAACAGCCATTGATATCAGCAATCGTTATGCACCAGAGCATTTGATTCTGCAGATCGACAACCCACGCGATGCCGTGTCGACGGTACGCAATGCGGGCTCTGTATTTGTTGGTCCATGGTCACCCGAATCAGTCGGCGACTACTGCAGTGGTACCAATCATGTATTGCCGACCTACGGATACGCCGCAACCTACAGTGGCTTGGGTGTTGATCAGTTTATGCGCCAGATGACCGTTCAGGAACTCAGCAGAGAAGGATTACAAAACCTTGGCGCCGCGGTTATCAGCCTTGCCGGACTGGAAGGCCTTGACGCACATGCCGCCGCGGTCAGTCGACGTCTGGCGAGAGAATCATGAGCATTATTTCACTGGCGCGGCCGGAAATTCAGGGGCTACACCCCTACAATGCGGCGGAACAGGTTGACGATACCATCCGCCTGAATGCCAACGAATCACCACAGATCAGCTCAATCGGAAACTTCCGACGTCCGTTGAACCGGTATCCGGAAGTACGTCCGCAGGGTCTGCAAAACACGCTCGCGGATCGCTTCGGCTGCGCTTCCACCGAATTGCTGGTGACACGTGGATCAAGCGAAGCCATCGACCTTCTCATACGAACATTCTGCCGCGCGGGAGAGGACAACATACTGACGCCGTCGCCATCATTTTCAATGTATCGCCACTACGCAGAAGTACAGGGCGCCGACATTATTGAAGTCCCGACCTTAGCCGATTCAAACTTCGCTATAGACGTTGATGCTTTGCTGGACGCGGCAACGGAGAAGACCAAGATCATTTTCGTTTGCTCGCCGAACAATCCGACCGGCACGCCACTGCCGCGTGATCAGTTAGTGCGTCTTCTCGATGCGCGCGACGGACAATCGGCGGTTGTCGTTGATGAGGCCTATATCGAATTTGGCGATGAGCCATCCGCGATCGAATTATTGACAAGCTACCCCAATCTTCTGGTGCTCAGGACCTTGTCAAAGGCGCTTGGCTTCGCCGGAGCGCGATGCGGTGCGGTCATAGGTGCAGAAGAAATTATCGAGCTACTGAGTGCCGTACAGGCACCCTACGCGCTTGCCACGCCGGTCGTTGAGTGTGTTGAAGACGCTTTAGAGGCGGATCAACTCGCAATCTCCGCAGCCGCCGTGAAACAAGTGATCGAAGAACGCTCGCGTCTCCTGACCGCTATCACTGAATTTGATTTCGTTTTGAAAATCTGGCCGAGCCAGGCGAATTTCTTTCTGGTGCGAGTACGGGACGCAATCGAGCTAATGGAGCACTGCGCCGCTCATAACGTTCTGTTACGCCATTTCGGTGGCGACCTGTCGGACTGCATCCGAATTACCGTCGGCAGTCCATCCGATAACAACACATTGCTCGATGCACTGAACAGATTTGGGAAGGGCTAGGAATGGCGGAGAAAATTCTTTTCATTGATCGTGACGGGACTTTGATTGAGGAGCCCGACGACTTTCAGGTTGATGCCATTGAAAAGGTCAAGCTGGTAACAAATGCGATTCCCGCGTTGCTGGAATTAGCCGCACATGGCTTTCGCTTTGTGATGGTCAGTAATCAAGATGGGCTGGGCACTGCATCCTTCCCGGAAGATCAATTCACCACCTGCCAGGAACACACGTTGCAGCTTTTTAATAGTCAGGGCATCACGTTCGACGAAATATTCATTTGCCCTCACTTGCCTGACGACGGCTGTGAATGTCGCAAGCCAAGGTCAGGACTGCTGACCCGCTATTTGGCCGCAACAGATATTCATTTGTCGCAGTCTGCGGTGGTCGGTGATCGCGCGACAGACATGGAGCTGGCAGAGCGGATTGGTGTTCAGGGATTGTTGGTCAATTCCTCGGACCCCGGGTCCAAAACATGGAATGAGATCGTCGAGTTGCTTTGTTACTCCGATCGAATTGCCCGTGTTGAACGCAATACGAATGAAACCAGAATATCGGTCACCGTCAATCTGGACTCGGCCAGGAACATCGACGTCGATACCGGTATTGGTTTTTACGATCACATGCTCGAGCAGATCGCCAAACACGGTAATTTTGGACTGATATTGAAATGCGATGGCGATTTGGCAATCGATGAACACCATACGGTTGAAGACACAGCGATCTGCCTCGGCAACGCGCTAAGAGAAGCACTGGATAACAAGTTCGGTATTGGACGTTATGGATTTTTGTTGCCAATGGACGAAAGCGAAGCAAAGGTCGCTATCGATCTATCCGGGCGAGCATCCTTCCAGTTTTCCGCGGACTTTCCTCGCGACCGCGTAGGCGAGTTTTCGACCGAAATGGTCGAACACTTTTTTCGTTCGCTCGCGGAGTCCTTAGGCGCCGCGTTACATCTGGAAGTGAGCGGCGAGAACACGCATCACATGATCGAGGCGTGCTTCAAGTCTGTCGGACGCGCACTGCGACAGGCGATTACCAGAAGCGGCACGGAACTGCCATCGACGAAGGGCGCCTTGTAGTGACACAGGTGGCGATCATCGACAGCGGCGGAGCAAATATCGCGTCTCTGCTCTACGCTTTTGCGCGACTTCAAATCGACGCAACGCTGACATCCGATGCCAAAGTCATCCAGTCGGCAGACCGTGTGCTCCTACCGGGTGTCGGTGCAGCCAAAAATGCAATGACACGACTCAGTGACGCGGGCCTCGTCGATGTCATACGACAGCTGACGCAACCGGTTCTCGGCGTTTGCCTTGGTATGCAACTGCTGTGTGATGGCTCGGAAGAGGAAGACGTCGAATGCCTGGGTATTATTCCCGGCACAGCTGGCAAATTGCCCGTCGCAGATGATTTTCCCGTACCCAATATGGGTTGGTGCGCGACGAGTTTCAGCTCCAACGATCCGGCGCTGAACGGCATTGAAGATGGCAGCTTCTTCTACTATCTGCACAGCTACGCGTTGCCGGTTACGCAAAACACAATTGCGACCGCAGAACATAGCAGCGAATTCTCGTCAATGACGCGACACAACAACTTCCTGGGTGCGCAGTTTCACCCGGAGCGTTCGTCGAGTGCGGGCGCTCAGCTGTTGCGTAATTTTCTGGAAAACACATGAGGATTATCCCCGCGATCGATCTGAAGGACGGCAAGTGTGTCCGTCTGTTCAAAGGCGAGTTCGACAAGACCACCGAGTACAGCTCGGATCCGGCATCGGTAGGTCGTCGCTTCTCTGCGCTGGACGTCGAAGACTTGCACATCGTTGATCTCGACGGCGCGCGCACGGGAACGCAGGAAAACCGCGAAATCGTCAACGAGATTGCATCTCAGTCCGGTCTCAGCGTGCAGCTCGGTGGCGGTATTCGTGAGCGTAGTGCCGTTGCGAGCTGGTTGAGTGCGGGCGTAACGCGTTGTGTGATTGGCAGCGTGGCCATCAAGAATCCGGAACAAGTCAAACAATGGATCGTCGAGTTTGGCTGTGAGTCGATCGTGCTCGCGCTCGATATCAATTTCGATAAAACCGGGACGCCGATGCTAACGACGCATGGCTGGACCGAGGAATCAGGCGTTTCCCTGTGGAACTGTATTGACAGCTACAGCGGCGTTGGTCTGAAGCACGTTCTTTGCACCGACGTGGCGCGGGATGGCGCTATGACAGGTCCCAGTTTCGATCTCTATGCGGACATACTGACACGCTATCCGAACCTAATACTGCAGGCATCCGGCGGCGTGCGAAACATCGATGATCTGAAACAACTTCGTGCGATGAATGTTCCAGCTGCCATCACTGGCCGAGCATTGCTGGATGGTGAAATTTCTGCCGAGGAGATAGCGTCATTCCGACAAAACGGATAATTCCATGTCTCGATGTGAAAGATGGCGTCGTCGTCAAAGGCGTGCAGTTCCGAAATCACCGCATTGTTGGCGACATCCTTGAACTTGCAGAACGATATGGCAAGGAAGGTGCGGATGAGTTGGTCTTCTATGACATCACCGCGAGTCCGGACGGGCGCAGCGTCGATCGAAGTTGGGTCGCGGGCGTCGCTTCGGTCCTCGACATACCCTTTTGCGTCGCCGGCGGAATAAAATCTGTGGCAGACGCGGAAGAAGTGCTCAACAAGGGCGCTGACAAAATATCGATCAACTCCCCGGCACTCGCCAACCCCGAACTAATCACGCAACTGGCGAAGCGGTTCGGATCACAATGCGTCGTCATGGGTATCGATAGTCGCGAGGAGCATTACGACTATTTTGTGTATCAGAATACCGGCGACCCGGACAAGACATCGCCGGCACAACGCAGAACTGTGGATTGGGTGGCCGAAGTCCAGGAGCGAGGTGCTGGAGAGATCGTCTTGAACTGCATGAATCAGGACGGTGTGCGCCAGGGCTATGATACGAAACAGCTTCAGGCCGTCCGGGAACGCTGCACGGTTCCGTTGATTGCGTCCGGCGGCGCCGGCGAAATGCAGCATTTCAGCGACGCTTTCACGGTTGCCAGGGTCGACGGCGCTTTAGCGGCGAGTGTCTTTCACAGCGCCGAAATCAATATCGGCGACCTAAAACAATTTCTTGCTGACCAGAAAATCAGCATTCGCATTTGAGGAATACCGGTGACGATTTCAGATATTGCCTTTCTGTCCGACCTTGAAGTGATCATCAATGATCGCATCGAGAACCCCAGTACCGAGAGCTACACAGCACAGCTGTTTCAGGCTGGCACAAAACGCATCGCGCAAAAAGTTGGTGAGGAAGGCGTCGAGTTGGCGCTTGCGGCCGCGACCGGTGATAAGGACGAGGTAATCGATGAGGCTGCAGATCTGATGTACCACCTGATCGTATTATTAGCCGATCAGAAGCTTAGTCTGGGCGCAGTCGCCGACCGCTTACGCACGCGTCATTCGGGCCACTAAGTGCGATAAATCTATATGACAATCTCTTTAGCGACTTCGCGAAGGTTGTACTGGGAGCTCATCACATGGCCGTACGCGCCAGCGTTTGCGATAAGAATCACATCACCCTCTTCTGTTGGTGGAAGCAGTCTGTCGCTGCCCAAACGGTCTCCGGTCTCGCAAATGGGACCCACTACGGTCACCGTCTCACTCGGCAGTTGATCGGCACGCGATAGATTCACTATCTCGTGATACGAACCATACAGCGCCGGTCTTATCAATGAGTTCATTCCTGTGCCTACGCCGACGTAGCGCATCTCGCCTTTCCCCTTTGTTTGCGTGCAGCGCGTCAGCAGGACTCCGGCACGAGCGACAATAAATCGTCCAGGCTCCAGCCATAAATTGAACTGTGGATAGGCGGCATGAATCTCGCCGAGTGTTTCGTCAAGGCGTTCCAGGTCGAACTCCCTGTCGCCCGGCTTCTCGGGCACCCCAAGTCCACCACCCAGATCAATGGTCTTTACCATTGGAAACTGTTCGGCGATCAAAACGAGCTCACTCGCAACACTCCGCCAGTTGTTCGGATCGAGAATCCCGCTACCGCTGTGCGCGTGTATGCCGATGACTTCGGCACCGGCCCTTTCGACCAGCTTGGCAAGATCGCGCACTTCGAATCGTGGTACCCCAAATTTTGAATGAACGCCTGCAGTCTTAACATGCTCGTGGTGGCCGCGCCCCTGACCCGGGTCGACACGAATAAAGAGTTTCGCGCCATGGAATATTTCCGGCCATGCCTGCAACGGATACAGATTATCCAAAGTGACTTGCAGGCCCTTCCTGATTCCCCACTCGTACTCCTCGCGAGGAGCGAAATTGGGAGTAAACAGAACTCGCCCAAGATCGAAGTCCGGAAGATTCTCTTCCAGCCACTCGACCTCGCCCGGTGACACGCATTCGAAATCCACTCCGGCCGTAGCCAGCGTCTTCAACAGCTCCGGATTGAAATTCGCTTTCATCGCGTAAAGGATTCGATCAACGTTCTTCAGCGCAAGGAGTTTTCTCGCGGCGTCCGCGACGCTTTCCCGATCATACACGTAGGCATTCAACTGCTCGTCCGCCAGCGACAGCAGCTGATCGCGTTTCTTCATCCACCAAACGTCCGGCAATCGCACCGTTGGCTCGTCGCTGGCAAACAGGCGCTCCCAGCTACTGCCGAATACTGACGAAGCACCTTTCTTGCGAATGATTGTCGAGTGCAGTTTAACGACCAGGCGCGGTCCTTGTTGCTTGTCAACGACGAAGCTGAGATTCAGGTCATTGGCCGCCTGAGACATCAGGTGGATTCGCTCTTCTTCGAAAACTTCCAATGCCGGCGCCAGACGCGGAATGATGGTGCGTATTTTTCGACCTACGAGACTAACGGCTGAGCAATTCGGGATCACCCTGACACGGCAGAGTTTCTCGAGATCATCTACCAGTGATTCTTCGACATCATCCGGCAGCATACGGTCAGACGTATCGATCGAGACGGTGACGTTGGTTTCGGATGTCGAAATAAGATCGACGGACACGCCGTTGTCGCTGAATACCGCGAACGCCTTTGCCAGAAACCCGACTTCGTGCCACATGCCGACGCCGTCCATCGAGATCAGCGTCAATCCATTGCGAATGCAGATGCCCTTGACCTGCGGTTCGATCTCTTCCGTCACGGATGATATGACGGTACCGGAAATTTCCGGTGCCGCGGTGCTGCGAACAAAGAGTGGGATCCCCGCGGAGCGAACCGGTGCAATACAACGCGGATGCAGCACCGTGCTACCCGCAGAGGACAACTCCTGAGCTTCGTCGTAGTGCAACGCAACCAGTAACCTGGCCGATGGAACGACGCGCGGATCTGCAGTAAACATTCCGGGGACATCAGTCCAGATCTCGAGTCGGCGTGCTTGCAATTTCGCCGCGAAATACGAAGCCGATGTATCCGAGCCACCACGGCCCAAGACAACGGTTTCTCCGTTCTTGTTGCGGGCGATAAAACCTTGAGTCAGGACTATCTTGTTCTTTGTCGACAGCTTGGACTGCAGCGCTTCGTCCGGCTCAAAATCACAGGTTGCTGATAAGTACGTGCTGGACGTCTGTCGGCCACTGCGCGATCGGCTGCGCAATAGATCTCGAGCATCCATCCAGTCGACGGGAAGCGATTGGGTTTCAAGATAAGCCGCGCCCATTCGTGTGGCCATCAACTCACCCAAAGCCATTATCCGGACTCTCACACGAACGCTGACTTCGCGAACGAGCCGGACGCCGGCAACGAGTTGATCAAGTTCGTGCAGAGTTTCATCAAGCATCGTTGGGCCGTCCAGACCTAAGGTCTCGGCCAGCTCATAGTGCTGCTCCCGAATGTCCGCAAGAGCGCTATTCGCGTCACCTGCAACCGCGGCTGTCAGAACTTCCTCCAGCGCATTGGATACGCCTTCCAATGCGGAGTGCACGACGACAGGCCGCAAGCCTTCGTCCAGACGAGACTTCAGGAGCTGCGCGATCGTATGCCAGTTTTCGGCCGTCGAAACACTGCTACCACCGAACTTCATGACCACCCAGAGCGAATCGGCAATCTCGGGTGATGCACCCAGCACGGCACCGCTATCAAACGTCGCTTCTTTAATCGTCGTGCTCATCGCTCAATCTGTCTCTTCAGTCGAAACTCACAAAAAAAAACCCGCTAGGATCGCCTGGCGGGTTTGCTGACAACGTCCGATCTTTATGATTAGCCGGTACAGTTGCCATTCGCACCCACGCACCTCTGGCGCGCCGTGATTATTATGTGTTTTATCGCATCGAGCTTATCGATGCGCAGGCACAATACATGGGTGTCGTAAAAAATCATCGATGAAGTAGAGCCGACATAGCCGAAAAGGTCAAGCCTGCCCTGCTAGTCCCAGGCCGGAGGAATGGTAACCGCGCCCTCGGACGCAGAAGAAACAGCGCTACGGTACTTGGCGAGCGCACCTCGGGTGACCGGGGACACCGGCCGCCGCCATTTGGCCCGGCGTTCTTCCATCAGCTCATCACTGATGGCAACACTGATTTCCTTACTCTCGGCATCAATTCGGATGGTATCGCCGTCTTCAACCAGCCCGATCGGTCCGCCAACGGCGGCCTCCGGGGTGACATGTCCGACCACAAAACCATGGCTGCCGCCGGAAAAGCGCCCGTCCGTGATGAGCGCGACGTCTTCGCCCAGACCTTTGCCCATAATCGCTCCCGTTGGACTCAACATCTCGCGCATGCCGGGAGCACCCTTGGGGCCCTCGTATCGAATGACCAGCACGTCACCGGCTTTTATGGTGTTGTCGAGAATTGCCTGCAGGGCGTCCTCTTCAGAATGGAAGACTCGGGCTGTGCCCTCAAAATGCAGACCCTCTTTGCCCGTTATCTTGGCTACCGCGCCTTCTGGCGCGAGATTTCCATAGAGTATTGCAAGATGACTGTCAGGTTTTATGGGTGCATCAAAGTCTCTGACGATCTGCTGACCTTCCGGATAATCCGCCACGTCGGCGAGATTCTCCGCCAGAGTCTTGCCGGAAACGGTCAGACAATCGCCGTGCAACATTCCCGCGTCCAACATGCGCTTCATCAGCGGCTGTATACCGCCTATTTCGATGAGCTCCGACATGAGGTACTTACCACTGGGCTTAACGTCGGCCAGTACCGGCGTTTTCGCACCGATACGCGTGAAATCATCCAGTGACAGCTCAACCTCCGCCTCACGCGCCATCGCAAGAAGATGCAGGACGGCATTGGTGGAACCCCCCAGAGCAATCACAACGGAAATCGCATTCTCAAAGGCTTCGCGGGTCATGATGTCCAGCGGTTTGATGTCTTCACGGATCAGATTCATCACGGCTTCGCCGGCCTGTCGACAGTCCAGCACCTTGTCATTGGAGACCGCTTCCTGGGCGGAGCTGTTGCCAAGGCTCATTCCCAGGGCTTCGATGGCTGAGGCCATCGTGTTCGCGGTATACATACCACCGCAGGCGCCTGGACCCGGAATCGCTGTCCGCTCAACTTCAAGCAACTCAGCATCGTCTATCTTGCCGCCGGACTTAGCACCCACTGCCTCAAAGACCGAGACGATATCGCGGCGTTTCTTGCCGGGGCGAATCGTGCCGCCGTAGACAAAGACTGAGGGCCTGTTCATTCGGGCCATGGCCATAACGCACGCCGGCATATTCTTGTCACAACCACCGATAGCAACCAGACCGTCAAATCCTTCAGCACCGACGACGGCTTCTATTGAGTCGGCAATGATCTCCCGCGACACCAACGAATACCGCATCCCCGGGGTTCCCATTGAGATGCCGTCCGACACACTGATTGTATTGAATATGACGCCTTTTCCGCCGGCTTGATTCGCGCCCTTTGCGGCTTCATCAGCCAAACCGCCAATATGCATATTGCAAGGCGTGACCATACTCCAGGTCGACGCTATGCCAATTTGGGGCCGTTGAAAATCGTCTTCTTCGAATCCCACCGCGCGTAACATCGCTCGGCTGGGTGCCTGCTCGTCGCCATCGACAACAACGCGTGAATAGCGTCGCAGTTCCTTCTCACTCATGTCTTGCAGTCGCTCTGTCTATGGCTCGCGGGTTGCGAAGCCGGAGCGGAAGTCTAGCAGTAATTCAGGGGGTCTGTGTTTCGTCGTCGCGTATTGTGACAACGATCTGGTGATCGGCCGCGTTCCCGGACAGCTGCGGCGAACTGACGAGCTCCACGATGAAAGATTCGTCGCCCTCGAGCTCGACATCCTGCACCAGCGGCACAAGCAATCGCGCCGAACGCTGTTGCGGCCCGAAACGAATAAAGCGCTCGCCCGGGGAGAAATAGTCCTCGCCTTCTGTGGCGCTGAGGTCACTCATCGTAAATTCGACGGTGACGGACGTACTATCCGGATTGAAACGCACAATATCGATTTGCACCGCTGGAGCGGTTTCCCGCACCGATACCTGCTTCGCGCCGAAAGCGATCGAGTTACCTGGCAATCCGGCCTCGAAAGCTCGTTGATCGTCGTCCTCAAGTCTAACGTTCAAAGTCGCGAGCTCAGAGTCCGCCAAATCGGCTTCACGCAATCGCAATGTCGATTGTTGGTCGGCTTCCCGCAACGGGTCCGATGCCATTGTCAGCGTCACGCGACCGCGCGACTGCCCGGCTGGAAAGTGGATCATTCCCGAATTGGATAAGGCGTATTGACCGGATCCCCAGGGTGATCGATTACCACTGTAGCCCACTTCCTCCAGTCGCAATGTCATCGGCGTCGACAGACCACTGCCGCGTACGAAATCGATGATGAGCGGTGCTCCGTCCTCGCGAACAGCGATATTAACCGGGCTACTTAGGGCGCGGCCGGGCGTAAACGTAATAATTTCTGTTGCCGGAGGCAATGATGAAAAATTAACCAGCATCGGATCCGGCCCAACCATCGGAGTCTCGTCGATCATCTCGGTTATCATCTCGGCTATCAGATCGGGTACTTCAGCCTCAGCGACGGGCTCCTCGGCTATCTCAATTGATTCGGCCACCGGTGCAGCAACAACTTCCTCTACCTGAGCTTCGAGCGCCGCTTCATCGGCGGGCTGCTCGTCGCCGAAAGACGCAAGATCGGTCTCTTGCACCGTTATCGCTGACGTAATTTCGGGTACCGGAGCTGTAAAACGTTCGATATAGGGATCGAGATAGCCCCGTTGATACGCGGCAAAGGCGCCAAGACCTGTAATCAACAAGAACGCCACGATCCATTTGCCAACGCTGGCATGGTCTTCAATGACTTCAAACCTGTCCGGCTCTTCGACACGGAAGGGCTCATCCTGATGCTTATCCAGAGCTTCAATAAATTCTTTTACAGAGCTAAATCGGGTTACGCGGGCATACGACAAACCTTTCTTAAGCGCACGCCACTGGCTGTCATTCACCCCTTTGAGCCGCTGCGGCTTCATTCCTTCCTGAGATGCCTCTGCGGCATTTCGAGGGCCAAACACACGATAACCGGCGATCAGCCGATACAAGAGACAACACAGTGAAAAGACGTCGTCGGCCGCAACGGGATCTTCACCGCCCAGTACCTGCATGCTCGAGTAGGCCGGCGTCATCGCGCCCAGCACACCTGGATCAAACTCAGGATCGGAATGCTGCTGCCTGACGCGTGCCACACCGAAATCGAATAATTTGGCCTCGCCGTTCGGCATCACCATGATGTTGCCTGGCTTGATGTCCGCATGGACGATGCCACGACTATGTGCGTACTCAAGAGCGGCGCCGATATCGCGCGTGATTCGGAAAGCCGCTTTAGCGTCGATCACGCTGGCGTCTCTCGAATCCAGTATGTCTGCCAGCGTACGGCCTTCGAGCCACTCCATAATCAGGAAATAGAGATCATCATCTCTGTCAAGATCGATGAACTGAACGATATTGGGATGTACGAGGCAACGGCCCTTGGCGGCTTCCTGTTGTAAGGCGCGCAAGGCCTGTGCGTTCCCCGCAAACTCCGGCGACAGAACTTTGATAGCCACCCAGTGATTATCACTGCCTGCCTCGGCGAGTCGGCGGTCCATCGCTTTGTACACAACGCCCATACTGCCACCCGAGATCTGCTCCTGGAGCAAAAAGCGGTCACGTAGCAGTGATCCAACCTGCACTCTGGACCCCGCCGATTTGTCGATAGCAAAATCGATGGGAATGATCGTCGTCGTACCGAACTGGTCGTCGGTTTCACTCGCGTCTCTTAGCGGCAATGGGGCGGACGGTTGTGGCGCTTGAACGGGCGTCTCGTTGGCCGGCTCAGGAATTTTGGACGGAGCTATGGATTCGGTATTCGCGCTCGTCGGAATGTTCTCCGTTACGTAGCGGTCCAACATGGACTTCACGAGCTGGAATGTTTCCTTGCGCAGGGAACCGGACTCATACTGTTCTTGCAGAACCTTGCGGATCTGAGCCTCACTGTTTCCAGACGCTGCAAGCAATTCACTTATTCCCGCCTGAACATCGGTTAACAAATCGACGTTATTAGCGGTCGCGTGAAGCTTGTCATCGAAGCTCGCAAGCTGATCAGCAAAGGTATCCGGCACGTTTTTAGAATCTGCACTCATAGCGATTTGACAGTTTATCGTTCGGATCCCCTTTGAGCCCGGAACTAGTCGTCATATTACCTTGCCCGGATTGAGGATATTACTGGGGTCCAGGGCTTTTTTGAGCGTTCGCATGAGATTCAGTTCGGCCTCACTGCGATATACGGGCAAATACTGCCGTTTTACACGACCAATGCCGTGCTCGGCACTGAAACTGCCCCCTAGTTCGGCAACGAGATCGTATATCGCGGTCGTTACCATCGCCCCATCGCCGAATCCCTGTGGAAGCGCGACGTTGTAGTGCAGGTTCCCGTCGCCGACATGTCCGAATGCGATCAACTGAGCGCCCGGCGCTACGTCTGCAAGCAACTGGTCGCCGCGATTCAAGAACTCCTCCATACGAGACACTGGCACCGCTATGTCGTGCTTGAGTGCTTGCCCAAAAGAACGCTCAGCTTCGGCTATCGAGTGCCGCATTCGCCAGAGCTTTTGTGCTTCCGCAGTATTTTTTGTAATGACGGCGTCAACCAATATCGCGGCATCGGCAGCACGGCTCAGCGCATTTTCGAGACGTTCCGCATCGATCTCTGCATCCATCAGGACATACCACGGAGCGACATCATCAAACGGCAGCGTAAGCTCAGGGATGTGCTGAGTCACCAGGCCAAACACAAACGCCGATACCAACTCGAAGGCTTCGATAGTGTCAGAGAGTTCCGCTCTGAGAATAGCCAGCAGTTTTACAGCATCGCCCGAAGAATCGATGGCAATCAGTGCAGTACTGATTTCCCCTGGCGACGGATAAAGTTTGAGCGTCGCGGCCGTGATAATCCCCAAGGTGCCTTCACTGCCGATAAACAGCTGCTTTAAATCATAGCCGGCCGTATCTTTCCTGAGCGACCGAAGGCCACTGACGATACTGCCGTCCGCAAGCACAGCTTCGAGACCTAGAACCTGCGCCCTGGCCGTACCGTATCGAACGACGTTAATGCCGCCTGCATTGGTCGCAAGATTACCGCCGATCTGACAGCTGCCCTCTGCGCCCAGACTCAAGCCGAAGAATCGATCGGCCTTCGCTGCTGCCCTTTGAATATTCTCCAGTATGCAGCCCGCCTCTACCTCCATTGAGAAGTTCGCAGCATCGATATTCCTGATCCGGTTCATCCGCGACAGAGACAAGACAATCTGCTCGCCCGAATCGTCGGGTACAGCACCCGCACATAAACTGGTGTTGCCACCTTGTGGAACTAGGGCAACACCCGCGCTCCCACAGGCTCGCACAACGGCAGCGACCTCTTCGGTCGACGCCGGCGATATAACAGCTGGCGTTGCGCCATGCGCTGTCCCACGCCAATCGATGACCCGCGACTCCAACTCCGAGGGGTCCGTCGTCCAGCCCTTCGGACCAACAATGCTCTTCAGCTGCTCAAGCAACATCGTCAAAATCCACCTGCTGAGAAAACGTTTTCCAGTCGATATTGCTGCCACACATGATTAAAACGATACGTTTGCCTTGTAGCGAATCCCGCAATGGTCCGAGCAAAGCTGCCGTCGATGCGGCACAAGCGGGCTCAACGGCGATGCTCATCGATTGAAAAAGAAAACCCATGGACCTTTTGATCTGTCCATCGTCGATCATCGTGAGCCTGTCGACGTTCTTTCGGGTCAGCTCAAAAGAGAAAGGCATAGCGAAGGGAGCGCCGAGACTGTCGGCTATCGTCGTAACCTTTTCGATACTCTCCGGCTTACCGCTGGCGAAGCTGCGATGCATGGAATCCGCACCTTCGGGCTCGACGCCGATGATCTCGGCATCAGGGCGTAGCTGTCTTACGGCGTTGGAAATTCCGCCGATCAAGCCGCCGCCGCCGACCGGAATGATGATCGCGTCGAAATTCGATACCTGCTCACAGACCTCGAGGCCCACCGTACCCGTGCCCAATGCTATTGAGGGCCCCTCGAACGGATGGACAAAGAAGCGCCCTTCCTCATCACGAATCTGGCGGACAAGGTCAAATGCCTGGTGCACATCATCCGCCATTACAACTTCTGCGCCGTAAGCTTTGCACGACGCGACACGTGACGGGTTTGCCGATTGAGTCATAACGACCTTCGCGGTCGTAGCAAAGGTCTGTGCCGCAAATGCTGTGGCTATCGCATGATTGCCCGCACTCACCGCGGTCACCCCGCGCTCAAGCTCATCGGACGACAAGCCATGCAGCGTTGCCAGCGCGCCACGGGCCTTAAATGTTCCCGTGCGCTGGAGAAATTCAAGTTTGGCGAAGACTTCCGTTCCACCACCCATCTTCTCCTCTATTGCGGGACATCGGATCACAGGCGTGCGCAACGCCTGCCCAGTCAGGCGATCACGTAAAGCACGAATCTGTTTGATATTAGGTCCAGATTGAGTCATTTCTTATGTAAAATGCCAGAACGCATATTAACTTGCGCCGTTCTCAAGAGTGAATTAGGTTGATGAGGTGAACTGTGGCAGAGAATCCACCTTCGCGAAAGTCGCCACGAGCCAATGTATGGAACTAGATGATCTGTCGAAATCCGGGATTCGACGAATAGCCGACTATTCGCCGTATCTGGATCAATTAGCAGGACTCGTGCAACAAATGGGTCTTCGCCAACGTAGCAACCTCACTCATGTGGAATCTGCGCTGCGCAGCCATTGGTCTCTGGGCCAGAACAGCATCCTCAGCTGGGTACCGCTCGATCAAAGCATTCTTATCCTGGTCGTTCCGCACTATGCCATTGCCGAATATGCGTCACCGCAGGACGACACAATGCCGCCGCTGGTGTCACCGCGTTTTATTACCGAACTGATCTCGGGCGACCGGCAGCTCACAATTTCGCAGTTGCAGAAAGTCGCGCGACTGCTAGATATCGAACCCATCACCATACCGTTGCGCGTGCCTTTGGAAGGTAGCGAAATCGAAACCAAGATCATCGAAAAGATGATACGCAAGTACGGTATCAACTATGTTCCGAGCCGCGCCGTAACGTTGTTCGATATCGTTGGGTTCAGCTTGCTCACGCCATTTGAACAAATGACGCAGCTGAACAGTCTCTCCTACTCGATGAATTCGGCACATGCGAAGATGCTCGAGGCGGACGTGAGTATCGACTTCGCACGCTCATCAAGTGGCGATGGCTTTTATATATGGAATCGTGACGATGGTCTCGAGGCGAGCGTCAACCTTTATCATTTTATGCACATTGTTCTGGCCGACAACGCCATAGCCTGGAGCAAATCAACGTCCAAAGCTGTGCCACGCCTTCGCGCCTGCTTTCATGTCGGTAGCTGCTACGAATTCCATCAGGCTGAAGGACTTAATCCGACCACACACGATTTTATCGTGGGCGATGTGACGATTGAACTCGCACGCATGATTGACGCTGCACTCCCCGGCCAGATATTGGTTGGAGACTTCATGGCCGACATCGAGATCGAGAACGACAAAGGCGAAATCAGCGTGCAACCGAATGTTGACGCGGTGACTTTTCTGCGGCGTGCGCAAGGCAATCTTTCTCAACTCAGTGGCATGGAATTAGCTGGTGAACGTGTAACGGCAATTAAGTGCTATTTGACAGGCGAGGACATGGGCGCCGGACAATTCAATATTCGTCGCCTGACTATCAAAGACAAGCACGGACTTTCCCGCGTCGCCTTCAATGCCAAGGTCAACATCTATCGCGAGACGGCACAACCGATTCTGCTGGGGATTCAGGACAAGAAGTTGCCGGCTTTCGGCGCGATCTGAGTAGCGCGAACTCAGTGAGCTAGTCGGTCGAGGAAATCTGCTTTGGCATAACAGCGACCGTCACGCCGTCGCTCAGGCCTTCTGCCCCGCGAATAACTACCTCGTCACCGGCTTTCAAGTCCCCAAAGACCTCAATGAGTGGCCCCGCTCCCAGACCGACGATCACCTTCACTTGCACGACGACTGAATCGTCGGACACCTTAAAAACTGACGCTCCCTCGCGACGCAGTACGAGCGCGTCTCGAGGAATCGCAAGCACCTCTTTAGCAGCGGCAGTCGGCATCGACAAACGTACACTTTCTCCAACGGTCCATAATTCAGGGTCCGCATCCAAACGAACTTCGAACATATGAGACTGCGGATTACCGAAAGGCACGATTGTACGAATCGGCGCGTTGCCGCTTCGGTAGTCATTGACCAGTGACAGTACATCGCCCTTTTTTATGAAGTTCACCGTGCTCAGTGGCGCTCGCGCAACGACCTCAAGTGACCCCGGATCAACGAGGCGCAAAACCTCGTCTGCAACGTTCATCCGCTCGCCAATACTTCGTAGCCGCTCAGTTACAACGCCGTCGAACGGCGCACGGATTTGTGTCACGTGCATGGCGATCTTTGAATAACCTAATTGTGCCTGGGCTATTTGCTCGTCACTCCTGGCCATGGCGAGATCGGAAACCGTTTGATCGTACTGACTTCTTGCGGAGAGGTTGCGCTCGGACAATCGTTCAAGTCGCTCCAGCTCTGATTCCAGGAACGTCACCCGGGCCTGTTCCCTTTCGACCTGGCTCTGCGTTTCCATTTCACGAATCTTAAAGGTGAAATCCTCAAGTCGGGCGACGGTGTCGCCCTTCTTCACTTCGGTTCCAACTTCTGCAATCCAGACCAACTTTGCCGCAAGCTCCGATGCCAGTCGTGAATCGCTTCGACTGATGACTGTCCCCGGGACGTCCACGGATGGCGCGAGCAACTCCATTCTCGCAGAAGCTGTCACTACATTTGCCGCCTCATCCCATCCTTGCCCTGACGCATCCTCTCCAAATGCCGCGATCAACAACGCAAAGCAGGAAACCGAAAATAGTCTGAATTTCATTTGCTATCCTACCGGCAATGCATCATCGGCTGTCAAGCTTGGCGATGCCTTTTCTTCCCCCAGTCGGAGCAGGCTTGGAAGAAAAACAAGTGTGAATATTGTACTTACCGACATTCCCCCTACTATGACAGCGGCCAAGCCCTGATAAACCTCCGATCCGGGGCCTGGAATTAGTAGTAACGGCAACATGCCGAATATGCTGGTCAACGTACTCATCAGGATCGGGCGCAAACGACGTCGTATTGCCTGTTCGACAGCACCGCGTCGATCAAGACCGCCACGCTCTGCAACTCGCGTCTGATGCACCAGCAAAATCGCATTATTGACGACCAGACCCAGTAAAGTAATGAAGCCGATCATCGTCAATAGATCCATAGGTAAGTTCATTAGCCTCAATAGGCCAACGCCACCAACCGTCGCAAGCGGTAGTGCTGCTATCACCAGCAAACTATCGATAAACGAACGAAACAGCCCACTCATGAGCAAGTACAAAACAATAATGGCCAGCGTGAAACTGCGCGCCATACCGGCAAGTGCGATGTTTAGATCATCCGCACTGCCGTAATAGCTGATCTCCCCATCATCGGGCAAATACGCCATTAGCTCGGGCTCAACTCGCTCCTTCAGGATGGCCACAGACTCTTCGAGCGATATGTCGTTCGAGGGTGTGATCGCTAACGTCAAGGCTCTACGGCGATCAACTCGGCGTATCGTATTCGGACCCGCCGTTCGCACCAGCGCCACCAACTGATCAAGAGGCTGGATACCCCCCTGCGGCGTTGCCAAAGGGGTCGAGGCCAATTGCTCGGGGCTCGTCCATTCAGGCGCGCGCAGTATGACGTCCATTCTCCGATCGCCATCGAAATAGTCGCCCACATAAACGCCGTCGCCTAACGCTCCCACAACCGTGGCCATGTCACGTCGATTCCATCCGGCTTCGGTGATTCGTCTCTCATTGGGAATGAGGCGCAATTCGGGTTCAGCAATATCAAGCCCAGGTATCGGCCTGGCTTGTGCTCCCGGCAGGTGCTCGGAAATGAGTTCCAGTCCGGCACGGCCTGCGGCAAGCATCGCATCCATGTCTCGACTTTGTATATTTAGCTCTATGACGCCGCCACCACCAATACTGTCAAAAATTCCCCAATGATCCGCAAATGCCATCGTGTCGGGAAATCCAGCCAAGATCGTATTGTTCATTTCGTCAACGAAGGCGTCCTCATCGTCGGTATCTACAGTTTGACCTCCTGCAAATGCAGTCGAATCGAACATCCCCATGAAATAGCGTTGGAGTTTTGGTTCCGCATCACCCTCAAGATGGGCATTCATTCTCTCAATAACTACATCGGTAAACTCTTCTCTACCGGCTGCAATACTTTGACCGGGCGGCAGCAAGACATAGGCAAACGTCCATCCTTGTTTTCCAATCGGCAAGTAGTTGGCCGAAGGCAGCAATACCCAGGTCAAAATTGTTGCCCCGGCAAACAATCCGATTATGAGAGACCTTCGACGACGGGCGCTAGCTGTGAGACTCATTATCCTCTGGGTCGCCGTGTCCCACCAACTGCTGTGCAGATCATCCAGTTTCGCATCCTTCAACCACTTGGACGCCGCGGTTGGCACGACCGCAAGCGCAATGAAAAGCGATGCCACAACGGCGACCGAAATGACGAGTGCGAGATCGGCAAAAAGCTGCCCGGATACGTCGCGCAAGAACATGATCGGGAGAAAGATGACCACCGTCGTGGTCGTCGAAGCTACGAGCGCCCCGGCGACTTGAGTCGATCCTTTGATCGCAGCTTCCTCGGCATCTTTTCCTTTCTCACGTAGTCGAACAATATTCTCAAGCACAACAATCGCGGCATCCAGAACCATCCCGGTAGCAAACGCAAGTCCGGCAAGGGAGATCATGTTGAGCGTACGTCCCGCTACTTGCATGATCAGAAACGCGGCGAAAAGCGAAATCGGAATCGCCAGGGCGACGACACAGGTCGCACGGAACCTGCGTAAAAACCACCAAAGAACACCTACAGCCAGGGCAATGCCCAAGAGCAGGTTGGTCCTCAACACGGCTATCGAATCTTTAATGTAGATTGATTGGTCATACGCCAGCTCCATCACCAGATTTTCGCGCGCCAGCGGGCCATCTTGCAGTTCCTTCATTGCGACTTTTAGATTTTCCAACACCTCTAGCGCATTAACACCCTTTTCAAGCTGCGCATCCATCCCCATCGAATCTTGGCCGTTGTCCAGCATAAAGCCGGTGCTGTCACGCATCACGACGTCGACGGTGGCTATGTCACGGAGTCGGATCGGGTTGCCACCTCGCCAATCAAGAACCATCTCACCAAAATCCGGTAAATCGTATTGCCCTGCGTAGCGAAGCGTGTACTGACGGCGGCCGACGCCACTGGATCCGCCCGATGTGTCGCTGTGATTACCGGTCGCCAGCGCCAAAGCCGGTAATTCGATTCCCAGCGCCGACGCCTCGTAAGGATCGAAAGTGATTCGCACTTCATTGTCCCTGCCGCCATGGGCATTCGAATTCGCCACACCCGGCACTTGCTCAAGTCGAGCCTCCACCACCTCCCGAACAAAGTCGCTGTAGCTGGCCATCGGTCGTGTGTTGCCCTCGCCCCGCGTAAGAGAAAACCACGCAACGATGGAACCAAAACTATCCTGCCCTGCATATATTCTCGGTTCTGTAACATCAGGTGGGTAACGCGGGACCTGATTGAGTCGATTGATTACTTCGATTAAGGAGCGTTGCAATTCTGTCTCTACAGAGAACATCATGCTGATGCTTGCGGCTCCTTGCGAGGCCGACGACTCCATTTTTTCGAGACCGGGCAAGCCACGCAACATGTCCTCTTGTGGCTCAATGATTTCCGATTCAATTTCTTCAGGTGCGGCGGCACGCCAACCTGTGTTTATTTGAATGAAAGACCGCTGCACATCGGGGATCATTTGCACTGGCAGACTGGACAGTCCGATCGATCCCAGCAAGATCACCAGCAGTACTGCCGAAACGACAGCAACCGGATTTGATAATGAAGCCCTCGCCAGATTCATAGAGACTATCCAGGTAAACTGGCGAGCGCCTCGCCGTTCTGTTCAGAATATTCTGCGTCTTTGGGGTTCGATAAGAAAATGGTCGGGGCGAGAAGATTCGAACTTCCGACCCCTTCTCCCCCAGAGAAGTGCGCTACCAGGCTGCGCTACGCCCCGACCGATGTCAGTCGCGCGAAAGACGCGCTCCTACAAGTCGGCAATGATACTTGCTGGAGGTAAGCTTGGGAAGATAAGAATTAGCGTCGCAGAATCTTAAGAACTTGTTCAAGTTCCATGCGTATCTGTTTGATTATCTGCTGACTTTGCGTGACATCTGTCTTCGCATCGACACCGGTCAGGCGTTGGCGAGCACCCCCGATCGTAAATCCCTCGTCATAGAGGAGACTTCGGATCTGACGGATGATCAGAACGTCCTGACGCTGATAATAGCGGCGGTTACCCCGTCGCTTTACAGGTTTTAGTTGTGGGAACTCTTGCTCCCAATACCTAAGTACATGCGGTTTTACGGCACAAAGATCACTAACTTCGCCTATCGTAAAGTAGCGTTTCCCAGGTATTGGAGGAAGTTCGTCGTTATTCCCCGGTTCCAGCATATGCTTCTACTCGGGCCTTTAGTTTTTGTCC
>CAZMRZ010000018.1:0-38814 GCA_964568835.1 uncultured Woeseiaceae bacterium
TCAGGTGCCCACACTGCGAAGAACATCGGCAGGCTTCGCGTTCACGGCGCCACGAGCGGCAAAATACCCGCTGAGACAAACGATGATCACGCCAGCGGATACACCGGCCAGCCAGATGCCTGGGCTGAACGCGTAGGGCAGTTCAAACACCCTGGTAGCCACCAGGTACGCCAACACCGATGCACCCGCTGACGCCAGAACGCCGGCCGCGGTCCCCAGCGCTGCGAACTCCGCCATGACGCCGGCGAATACGGTACGACGTCGTGCCCCCAGTGCACGCAGAATCGCGCTTTCAAAGCGCCGCTCATCCATCGTTGACTGCACTGCCGCAAACAGAACGGCGATGCCTGCCGCCAGTGTAAACAAGAAAACCGCCTGCACTGCGAGACTCGCCTTTTCGATGATCCCTCGTACCTGCTCGAGAATCGCGCCGAGATCAATCACCGAGATACTCGGATGCGAACGCACTAAATCGACCAGCATCGCCTGCTTGTCATCCGCAATTCGCATACTCGAAATGTAAGTCGTCGGCATACCATCGAGTGCGCCGGGTGACAGAACAATAAAGAAGTTCGGCTCAAACGAATCCCAGTTGATTTTTCGGGTGCTCGTAACTTCTGCCTCGACTTCGCGCCCGGCTACGAAGAATTTCACCCGGTCACCGATTTTCAGCCCAGCGTTAATCGCGGCCTCGTCCTGCAAAGAAACCAGCGGTGGACCACTGTAATTCTCCGGCCACCACTCGCCTTCGACGAGTTCATTGCTTGGACTCAAATTTGCCGCGAAAGAAAGGTTCTGTTCACGATTCGTGAACCACTTACCTTCTTCGTTCAGAAATTCACGGTCCTTCACTGACTCGTCATTGATCGTTGTCATGCGCGCACGTACGAGCGGCGTAAACTCGGGTCTCGCGACCTTGTTGGCTTCGAACAAGGCCGCTACCGCGTCGATTTCCTGCGGTTGGATGTTGATGAGAAAATGATTGGGCGCATCGTCGCCGAGCGTCTCGCGCCACCCGTCCAACAGATCTGTTCGCACGAGCGTCAGCAATAACAACACCGTAATTCCGAGCCCGAATGCGACAACCTGTACAGCGCTATCGCGCCCACGGCGCGAAACGTTCGCCAGACCATAGCGCCACGAAACACCTACGCCTGAGCGCGCCCGCCCAACCAGAGCAACGAGGCCTCGACCAACGGCATACAGCAAGCCGGCGATTATCAGGATTCCACCTATCAGGATAAACAACATCTTTACGTCACCCACCGATCTATAGAGCAGTGCGGCAACGGCCAGCAGTGCCAGTCCGGCGACAAAAAATCGGGACGGTGCGGGTGGCATAACGTCGTGGCGCAACACACGCAACGGCGGCGTATTGCGAAGCTGGATCAACGATGGAAGAGCAAAACCGAGTAACAACACAATGGCGCTCATGCTTGCGAGAAACACCGGCTCCAACCCTGTCCGCGGCAACTCATCCTGCTGCAGGAGATCCAGGAGAATTCGGGACAGCATCTCCTCGGCGGCAAATCCAATGATGCTACCCAACAGGATGCCGAGAACACCCAATAGAAGCAGCTGCACGAGAGCGACCGAAATCACGAAGCCTTGCGTAGCCCCCAGACTCTTCATCAGCGCGACCGCATCCATACGTCGGTGCGCAAACCGCCTGGCAGACATCGCAACGGCGACGGCGCTCAACAGTAAACTGATTATCGCCGTTAAAGACAGGAATCTTTGTGCGCGGTCAGCTGCGGTATACGCCCGCTCGCTGCTCTCTTCCTGACTCCGAACCCGGACCGATTCTGGTAATTGGTCCTCAATCGCTTCGTTAAAATCCGTTACCGCCGTTTCATCTCCGGCAACCAGAAGCGCGTAGCCAACGCGGCTTCCTTCGCCGATCAGCCCACTCTTCGATATGTCCGCGATGTTCATCATCAGCGATGGCGCGAGCGATGCAAAACCGATTGATTGATCGGGTCGATACGTCAATATGGCGGATACACGCAGATCCAGTTCACCCACAGCCAGCGTGTCGCCCACATCGGCGCCGACGCGGGCGAGCAACGCACCGTCCGCCCAGACTTCGCCGCTCGCCGGAATGCCGTCAGCCACGCGCTGCTCGCCAAACAACACGTCGGCCACGCGCACGCTGCCGCGCAAAGGGTAGTGTTCGCTGACAACCTTGATTGTCGCGAGTGTATTTTCATCACCGGCGAAGACGACTGACGGGAACGACAGAGTCTGTGCGGTATCGAGACCATAGCTATGAGCCAGATCACTCCACTCCTCCGGGACCGGCTCCTGCGAACGAAGCCGCAGATCGGCCGCCAGCACCTCATTCGCCTGTCGCGCAATGGCCTTGCCGATACGGTCTGTCAGGAAGCCAACCGCCGTCAGTGCGCCGACAGCAAGACTGACTGCGGCTAACAGAACCAGAACCTCACCCGACCGAAGCTCTCGACCGAAGCTTCTCAAGGCAAATAGCAGTGCCTTCACCCGGCCGGCCTTTCGTCACTGACCAACTTGCCGACGTCCAGCGACAGAATTCGGTCACATCGTTCCGCCAGATTCAGGTCATGCGTTACCAGCACGAGGGTCGTTCGCGAGCTGCGATTCAGATCGAACATTAACTCCATGATCGTGGCACCGGTGCGACTGTCGAGATTGCCGGTTGGCTCATCCGCGAACAGAACGGCCGGTTCGGTCGCAAAAGCCCGTGCGATCGCAACCCGCTGCTTTTCACCGCCGGACAATTGCGCAGGATAATGGCTCCAGCGGTCCTGCAGCCCTACTTTCTCGATAATGCCGCGTGCGGCCGCACGTGCATCGCGCCGACCGGCCAGTTCGAGCGGCAGCATGACATTCTCCAGCGCGTTTAAAGACGGTACCAGGTGAAAGGACTGGAAGACGAAGCCAACACTTTCTGCTCTGAGCTGCGCCCTGCCATCCTCGTCAAGCGTGGACAGGTTGGCTGAATTCAGTACTACGTGTCCGGTCGTTGGCAGGTCCAGTCCAGCCAACAAAGCAAGCAACGTCGATTTTCCGGCGCCGGAAGGGCCGACGACCGCGACCGATTCTCCGGCCAAAATAGTGAAACTGACGCCGGAAAGAATGGTCAGAGTCCCTTCGGGGCTGCTAACCTCTTTACTTAGCTCATGAGCCTCGAGGACATTGATCCCATTTGGCTTATTTCCGTTTGATAATCGATCCGACATGCGAATAATTGTTTCCCTGCTGATTTTGTTGACGGCCGCTCAAGCGGAGTGTGCCGAGGCGCCGACCATTGTCATATTTGGCGATAGCCTGAGTGCGGGTTACGGCATTGATGTTGACCAGTCCTGGGTCGCTTTGTTGCAGGCCCGCCTCAAAGAACAAGGGTACGAACATAGAGTCATTAATGCCAGCATAAGCGGCGAAACGACCGAGGGCGGCGCCACACGTATTGAATCAGCGCTTTCGGACTTTTCTCCGGCGCTGGTCATTCTCGAGCTGGGCGGCAACGACGGCTTACGCGGATTTCCGGCGGCCCGAATGAAAGCCAACCTGACCAGAATCGTGGAACGAGCGAAGGAATCCGGTGCGGCTGTTGTTCTGCTGGGGATTCGAATCCCCAGCAACTACGGGCCGCGATATTCCGCGGAATTTGAGGGTGTCTTTCGCCAGGTTTCTGAAGATTTCGGCGTGCAGTGGATAGAGTTTTTTATGGAGGGCATCGCATTGAACGATGAACTTCTGCAAGATGACCGCATTCACCCCAACGCCGAGGCTCAACCCATGTTGCTGGAAAACGCCTGGCCGATAATTCGCGGTACACTGGTTCAGCGCCAGGCCGGGGAAGCAACCGAACAGCGCTGACAAATCACCAGGGGATTATTTTGGAAAAAGTTTGGCTCAAATCCTATCCGCCCGGCATGCCAGAAGAAGTGCCGACGCCACCATTCCGATCTGTTCGGGACCTGTTCGAGCAGGCATTTGAAAAATATCCTGAGAATGCCGCCTACACGAACATGGGCAGAACGCTCAGTTATGCCGAGCTCGATCGATTGTCGATGCAGTTCGCCTGTTATCTGCAAAATACGCTCGGCCTGACGCGCGGCGAGCGTGTCGCGATAATGTTGCCGAATATTCTGCAATATCCGGTCGCCATGTGTGGCATTTTTCGCGCCGGCCTCGTCGTCGTCAACGTCAACCCGCTATATACGGCGCGCGAACTAAAGCACCAGCTGAAGGACTCGGGCACGAAGTGCATCATTATTCTCGAAACCTTCGCCCACATTCTTCAAGACGTTATTGCGGACACCGACGTTGAGAGTGTCGTAACGACAAGCGTTGGCGATCTTTTAAGCTGGCCCAAGAGTGTCCTGACCAATTTCGCGCTGCGCTACATCAAGAAGTCGGTACCCGCATTTTCGTTCAGCAAGAACGTTACTTTTCGACAAGCACTGCGTGCTGGCAGCGGAAAGGCGTTGAATGAGATCGATATTGGTTACGCCGATATTGCGTATCTCCAATACACCGGCGGTACGACGGGCGTCTCCAAAGGCGCGATGCTCAGTCATCGCAACATGATCTTTAATGTGCAACAAACTATCACCTGGCAGGCCGACGCGTACGTCGGCGTCGAACCGATTATCGCGATTACGGCGCTGCCGCTTTATCACATATTTTCTCTGCAAGGGAATTGCCTAACCGTCATGGCTCAGGGCGGCGAGAATGTGTTGATTACGAACCCACGCGATTTCGAGGGCTTTGCTAAGGAAATTGCGAAATTCGATTTCAACCTGTTCACCGGTGTCAATACGATGTTCGCATCACTTATGGACACGCCGAGCTTCTCCGATATCGATTTCAGCCACCTTCGCGTCTGCATCGGGGGTGGGATGGCGGTACAGCCCGCCATTGCCAAGGAATGGAAGGAAAAGACGGGAGTCACAATTCTGCAGGGCTACGGTTTGACTGAAACCTCCCCCGCCGCAGTGGTTTGCAGAATTGACAGTGATTTCACCGGTACGATCGGACTCCCTTTGCCCTCAACCGAGGTCATGATCGCGGGCGATGACGGGAATCCATTGTCTGTCAACGAGGTCGGCGAGATTTGTATTCGGGGGCCACAGGTCATGGAAGGCTACTGGCAACGACCGGTCGATACGGCGGACGTTATGCTGCCGGGCGGTTGGCTGCGTTCCGGAGACATCGGGCGCATGGATGACGATGGCTACACGTTCATTGAGGACCGCAAAAAGGACATGATTCTGGTGTCGGGTTTCAATGTGTATCCAAACGAGATCGAGAACGTCATCGTCGAACTTGAGGGCGTTTTTGAAGCTGCCGCAATAGGCCTGCCGGACGAACGCTCCGGCGAAATCGTCAAGGTCTTCGTTGTCCGCAAGAACGACAACATCACCGAACAGCACATCATTGATCACTGCCGGGAAAATCTAACCGGCTACAAGCGACCTCGTATCGTGGAATTCAGAGACGAATTACCGAAGACGAATGTCGGAAAAATCCTCAGGCGAGAACTTCGCGACGAATAATGCAGGAGGCCCGTCATGCGCGCGAGCCAGCTTATATCTCTATTACCTTTGCTACTGCTGGCGGCGGTTGTCGCCGCCGCAGTGCCCGCAGCACTGGACCCGATCCGGGTTGCGCCGCATATCTATCAAATGGAGTTCGAGAACGAGCAAGTACGTGTGATCCGGCAAACGATTCGAAATGGTGAGACGCAGCCACTACACGCTCATCCGGATCGCTTGCTCGTGTATCTGCAAACTTGTGCCTGGCTCGAGAGCGATGGCCAGGGCGGCGAGCGAATGCAGGAATTCAAGTTCGGCGAAGTCGCCTGGGCGGACGCCGAAGCTCACGGTGGCGGCAATCCTGACGTCGTCCAGCAGTGCCAAATTCTGGAAATCGAAATGCGTGACTGATGTCGCGTGGCACCGGATCAATCGTGGTATTGCGGACTCAGCTCATGCACGGCATCAACTAACGCACCCAAATGATCCGGGTCGATGTCGGGCGTGATTCCATGGCCGAGGTTGAACACATGCCCCGGTCCTTTGCCGTAGCTGGCCAATGTGTCCGCGACGCCCTGACGTATGACATCGGGTGACTCTCTCAGCGTTCCCGGATCCAGGTTGCCTTGTAGAGCAACCTTGTCACTAACGTATTCGCGTGCGGTTGCCAGATCGGTGGTCCAGTCGACGCCCAACGCATCGCAACCGGTCTCCGCCAGGTCCGTAAGCAATGGACCCGCGCCCTTCGTGAACAGTATGACCGGGATCTTTCGACCGTCTTTCTCGCGTATCAAGCCATCAACGATCTTCTGCATGCTGGCCATCGAGAAGCGCCGAAAGTCGTCGCCCTCAAGAGCAGCACCCCAGGTATCAAAGATCTGAACGGCCTGCGCACCCGCTTCGATTTGGCCGTTCAGGTATTCAATAGTCGTCTCAGCCACGATGTTCATCAGGTGATCGAGAACATCTGGCGCATCTTTGGCGATCGCCTTGATAGTAGGAAACTCACGGCTCGATGCGCCTTCGACCATATAGGTGCCCACCGTGAACGGGCTGCCTGCAAAGCCGATCAGTGGCACTTCGCCGTTCAGTTCGCGGCGTATCGTTCGAACGGCATCAAATACGTAGCCGAGTTTGCCCTCGACATCGGGAACTTTGAGGTCTCGAATCGCCGCGGCTGTTTGCACCGGATTCTTAAACTTCGGCCCTTCCCCCTCGACGAAATACAGCCCGAGGCCCATTGAATCGGGCACAGTCAGGATGTCAGAAAACAGTATCGCCGCGTCGAGCTTGTAGCGTCTCAGCGGTTGCATAGTAACCTCGCAGGCGAGCTCGGGATTACGGCACAGGCTCATGAAATCACCCGCCTGAGCGCGAACTTCGCGATATTCCGGCAAGTATCGGCCGGCTTGCCGCATGATCCAGACAGGGGTTCGTGATACCGGTTGCCGCATCAGGGCGCGCAGGAATACATCGTTTTTGAGTTCAGACATTAGTTGCTCACCTGGGATTCTATGGAGGCCTGCATGGCTTCGGCAGCCGCGCGCGGGTTTTGTGCGTCACGAATCGGCCGACCAACCACAATATAGTCGGCGCCATTTGAAAATGCGGTTTCCACTGTCACCACACGCTTCTGGTCGCCTTCGGGTTTGTTGTCTACTGGACGAATGCCGGGCGAAATCACCAGCAGCTTGTTGTCGACATACTCACGCAGTTTCGGAATTTCGAGACCGGACGAAATCACGCCGTCGCATCCCGCGTCCAGCGCCTGCCGTGCACGCGAAAGAACCAGTGCTTCGATATCACAATCGAAGCCGAGGTCATCCAAATCGCCCCGGTCCAGACTTGTCAGCACCGTAACGCCCAGTACTTTGAGGCTGTCGCCCTTGTTCTCGGCTGCCGCCTCCATAATCGAGCGATTCCCATGCACGGTCACGAACGACGCACCTCTGTTTTGCAGCTGTCGTACTGCCGATCCGACGGTGGCCGGGATGTCGAAAAACTTCAGATCGCAGAAGACCTTCTTGTCGCGAGCCAGCAACCAGTCCAACAATTCGAAGTATTCGCCGCTCATCATCAGCTCGAGACCGATCTTGTAGAATGTAACGGCATCGCCAAGCTCCTCGGCCAGCGCGCGCGCCCGATCGCAATCAGGAACATCCATCGCGAAAATCAGACGTTCCTTATTGGGTATGGATTTGTGAATCAACGAGGGCTTCCTTCGTTTTCTTGCAAGCCGCGAATTCTATCAGTCTGTGAGGGTTTCGTGTGCTGAGATCGCATAACGATCGGTCATGCCTGCGATATAGTCGGCGACGATTCGCGCACGATCAGCACCCTCGGCCTCACCCGCCGGAGTGGCAAACTGCACCGGCATATTACTGACATCGTCCATATAGGCTGAGAACAGGTCCTTGACCATCGCCTGAACCTTGCGGGTCATCTCCAGCTTCTGCTCATGGCTGTACAGGTGTTTATAGAGAAAGCGCTTCAGCGAAACATGCTGTTCATACATTTCATCTGACATTGAAACCAGGGGCTTTTCGGCGTTTCTCACATCCTCTATTGATCCGGGTGCGGCGGCCGCGAGACGCTGACGCGTTTCCACAATCAGGTCACCGACAACGGCGCCGATCATGCGTCTGATAATTTCGTAAATCAGGCGACGATCCTCAAGGTCGGGGTATCGACGGCGCACTTCGTCATGGTGCATCGCAAACAATGGCTGTTCCGTGAGCTGCCCCAAAGTCAGCAAGCCGGCGCGAAAACCGTCGTCAACGTCATGATTGTTGTAGGCGATCGCATCCGCGACGTTCGCAATCTGCGCTTCGAGGCCGGGCTGCTTGCGTTCGAGGAAGCGCTCGCCGACATCACCGAGCTCGCGTGCATTGCGCGCCGAACAATGTTTGAGAATTCCCTCTCGAGTTTCGAACATAAGGTTCAGGCCAGGGAAGTCGGCGTACTTCGCTTCGAGCAGGTCAACAACGCGCAGCGACTGTAGATTGTGTTCAAAGCCGCCGTAGTCCTTCATGCAGGCATTCAGCGTATCTTGTCCGGCGTGGCCGAACGGCGTATGGCCGATGTCGTGCGCCAGACAGATCGCCTCTGTTAACGGCTCATTAAGGTTCAACGCAACCGCGACCGTTCGGCCGATTTGGGATACTTCAAGGGAGTGCGTAAGGCGCGTGCGATAGAGATCGCCCTCGTGGTTCACGAATACCTGGGTTTTGTAGACCAGACGCCTGAATCCGGTTGAATGAATAATACGATCTCGATCGCGTTGATACTCCCCACGATACGCCGAAGGCGGCTCAGAGAATCGTCGGCCACGGCTCAGTGCTTCATCAGCGGCGTACACTGCGAGGGCCGCAGTCATCAGGCGTTGGCACCCACGATTCGCTGCAGTCGCTCCACGTCAAAGTTTGGCGTTGAGTGGGCATCGCCGAGCTCTCGTAACAGAACGAATCGCAATTGTTTTTTCAGAACCTTCTTGTCCATACCCATTGCCGCCATCCAGTCCTCAGGCTCGATGTGCGGCGCCACCGTCGGCAGTCCCGCGCGTTGTATCAGAGTGCGCAGGCGTTGCAGATCAACGTCTTCAATGCCGCTCAGCTCAGCGGCCATGAGCATTCCTGCGGCGACCGCCTCGCCATGTAACCACTCGCCATAGCCCAGGCGGTGTTCGATCGCATGTCCAAAGGTGTGGCCAAAGTTCAGAATTGCCCGTCGTCCCACCTCACGTTCATCCTCGGCGACAACTTCGGCTTTTAGTTCACAGGAACGCTGGATGGCATGAGCGAGCGCGGCGGGCTGTTTATCCAACAGCGCGTCGATGTTTTGTTCCAGCCATTCAAAAAACCCGGCATCGCAGGTCGCGCCATATTTGATGACCTCCGCGAGCCCGGCTCTTAGTTCACGGTCGGGCAACGTAGTCAGGGTGCTGGTATCTATCATCACAACGCGAGGTTGATGGAATGCGCCGATGAGGTTTTTCCCTTCGGGATGATTCACGCCTGTTTTTCCGCCGACCGACGAATCAACCTGCGCCAACAGTGTTGTAGGAATCTGTAAGAAGGAAACGCCGCGCATGTAGCAGGCCGCCGCGAAGCCCGTAATATCGCCGACGACACCGCCGCCGAGGGCGACGACGGTCGTATCGCGATTGGCACCGGATGCGACGAGCTGATCAAGAATGGCCTGCATCGTCGCAACGGTCTTGTAAGACTCGCCATCAGGCAGTTCGATTGACGTAATGTTTTTGCCTGCCAGGTTGGGCAAAATTCGGTCTAGGTACAACGGTGCGACGGTCACATTGCTTACGATCAGACAGTCGTCACCCACGACATACTTTGCGAGATCAAACTCTCCGTCCAGCAGGTCGTCTCCTATGACGATCGGATAGCTGCGGTCATCCAGATGGACTGTAATCGTATTATGCGCACTCATTTTTGTAGATTACATCAATAGTCGCGCGCAAGGCGCGCTCCTACGAGACTTGTTCGATGATCTCGTCCGCGACGGATTTGACTTTGCGGCCGTCCGTGTCGACAACGATGTCCGCAATCTCGCGATACATCGGGTCGCGTACATCGAGTAGTTCTTGTAGCGTCGCGCGTGGATCTGCTTTCTCAAGTAACGGGCGCTCACGGCCTTTCTGGGTTCGCAGGACCTGCTGTTCCACCGTCGTAAACAGATAAACAACGAATCCGCGCCCACCCAGACGGCTGCGGCTATCCGCGTCGACAACGGCTCCGCCTCCTGTTGCCAGAATGACACCGTCCATCTTGCTCAGATCATCGATCACCACGGCTTCGCGCTTGCGAAATCCGGCCTCACCTTCCTTTTCGAAGATAAACGGAATATCCACCCCGGTACGCGACTCAATCTCGTCGTCGCTGTCGACGAAGGATAAGTGCAATGTCCGCGCAAGATAACGCCCGACAGCCGATTTGCCTGCGCCCATGGGGCCTATCAAGAAGATGTTTTTGGGATGTTTCATTCGCCACTGTGTTTGATAAAAGAAAGCCAACCCGAAGGTTGGCTTTCTTGTTCGATTGAGATACGCAGCTTAGTAGATGCTTGAGCCTTCCTCAAGGATGCGCGGCGTAACAAAGATCAACAGCTCGGCCTTGTTATTCGTTCGTTGTTTGGTGCGGAACAAACCGCCAACAAACGGGATATCACCGAGATACGGTACCTTGCTGATGGTCTCGCGACGCTCGGTTTCGTAGATGCCGCCTAGCACAACCGTTTGACCGTCTGCCACGAGTACCTGTGTTTCGACGGAGCGAGTATCAATACTCGGTACCGTACCGCCCAGGCCACCCGTCGAAATAATTTCGCCGACGTTATCTTTGCTGACTCGCAAGTCCATGATGATGTTGTTGTCCGGAGTAATCTGCGGTGTCACGACCAGCTCCAGAACAGCTTCCTTGAACTGGATGGTTGTCGCACCTGATGACGATGACTGCTGGTACGGAATCTCCACACCCTGCTTGATCGTCGCCTCGCTCTGGTTTGCCGTAATAACACGTGGTGTTGATACGATCTCACCACGGCCTTCTGCTTCCAGTGCCGAAAGTTCAAGGTCAACCAGAATGTCGCTCTTAAGAAGCGCCAGCGAGAACCGTCCCGCCGGGTTTGCGACCGGCAGGTTCACATTGTAGCGATCATTCTGGGCCGGAAATTCGATTGGCGTAGCACCGGTCGGATCGTTGAACGCGTCCACGATGGAGCCCAGGTAATTGTTGGCTCCAGCGCCACTACCCGACGTAACCAAGAGGTCGCGAGGGCCGATGTTGTCGGTCGTAATGCCCAGACGAACACCAAGGTCGCGACTGAAGTCATCGTTGACAACCACAATGCGTGACTCGATGAGAACCTGCTTGATCGGAACATCAAGTGTTCGAACCATGCGACGAACGTCCTGCAAGCGCTCTGCGGTATCCTGAACGAGCAGTGTGTTTGTTCGGTCGTCGACACCGAGGCTACCGCGGTCTGACAGCATTGAGTTACTGCCGCCGCCACCGGTGATCAGATTAGCAAGGTCGCTCGCCTTCGCGTAGTTGACTTGCAGGAACTCGGAGTACATCGGTTCGAGTTCGCTGATTGCGAGCTGAGCTTCGAGGTCGGCCGTTTCGCGTGCTGCGATTTCTTCAGCCGGCGCTACCATGATGACGTTTCCGTTCTGGCGCATGTCCAGACCCTTAGTCGTCATTACTATATCGAGCGCCTGATCCCAGGGGACATTGCGCAGGCGCAACGTTACATTGCCCTGAACCGTGTCAGATACAACGATGTTCTTGCCCGAAGTTTCAGCCAACAGCTGCAGTACGGCGCGTGTTTCGATGTCCTGGAAGTTCAACGTCAGACGCTGACCTTCGTATTCTTTCTCTTCGGAGAAAAGGCTTGACTCGGTGTCAGCCGTTTCCGGCGCGGGATTAATTTCGATCGTGAATTCGTTGTCCGACTGATACGCAAGCTGCTCATACTTGCCCTCCGCCGAGATAACAATGCGTGTATCGAGATTAGTGCGCAGTGCGTCAACCGTCGTGACCGGCGTCGCGAAGTCCATAACGTCAAGGCGACGCATCAACTCGGCCGGCAAGCTCGTGTCTTTAAAGACAGCAACGACTCGACCACCTTCCTGTCGAATGTCTACAGGCGTAGATGGGTCGGTCAGGTTAACAACGACTCGACCGCCGCCGTCTCGTGTGCGACGGAAATCAACACTGGAGATTGCGCGGTTGCCCGGCGCTGCATATGAACGGTCTTCTGACGTTGCTGCGCTGGCGAACTGGGTAGAGCCTGCGCTGTAGTCGTCTCCATCACCTAAAATGATGGTCACCGTATTTCCGCTGCGAACGGTACTGTATTCAACCATGGAGCCGAGATTCAGTACGACACGCGTACGGCCATTGGCCTCTGCAGTCAGTATCGTATTCAGCGGTCCGAGATTCACATCACGACGACGTGCTGTCAGCCCCAATGTGGTATCCGGCAAGTCGAGTGCAATCCGCGCGGGATTTTCAATCGTAAATGCCAGCGGTTCAGGTGCTTCATCACTCATGATGAGCTTCAACTCGACGCGCTGGCCGGGCAAGCTTTGTACCTGAATATCCTGGAGCCGATTGCCTTCCTGTGCACTAGCAGTAGCACCCCAGAGAAGCAGCAGCGCCGCCTGTACCAATACAACCAGTTTTGTCACCGCTGTTGTGCGGCGCCCGGTTGTCGGATTTAATTTGAGCATCATTCCTATAACTCCCAGTTCCATTCAGGTGTCAGTCTGAAAGACCAACCGCGGCATCTCTTTCGATGTAGCCGCCGATTCCATCAGAAATAATTTCTATCACGCCTATTTCTGATTCAGAAATTTCCGTAATTCGTCCGTCATTTTGTCCCATGTAATTACCGGGGATGACGCGGTGAATCAGACCGTCGGACGTTTGTACCAAACCGTACATCGTTTCGTTGATATGCAATGTCCCGACCATACCCAGCGAATCCAGTGGAAAGCTTTCCAGATATTCGCGACTTCGCTCGACATCGGGTCGGGGACCAGTGCCACCACCCGCTGATTGCGGCGTGTCAGGTCGAAACGGCGACCGCATGCCTTGTTTGTCCGCAATGTAGCTGAAGACTTCGTAAGGCGTGATTTCCGGCAACGGATCGATACGGCCGCCAGGGCGTTGCTTAACCGTGTTTATGTACTGGTCGAGGTCGTCCGAACCGCTGCTACAGGCCGAAAGGCCAATTGCGATCACGGTTAACACCAACACTTGTCTAATTTTGAGAGAAGTGCGCATCTTATTCTGCCTCCTCGTCGAGGTAACGGTAGGTCTGAGCAGTAACTTCCATGCTCAGAACGTCGAAATCACCCGCCGTTTCCGGTGTGATATTGATGTTGTGCAACGTCACGATGCGAGGCAACGCAGCAATTCCGCTGACAAAATTGCCAATCTCATGATAGCCACCCGTCAAGCGGATATTGATCGGCTTTTCGGCGTAGAAGTCGCGTGGGACTTCCGACAGCGGAACAAATAATTTCTCCTGCAAACCAGCCGCAAGACCCGTCTGCGAAATATCAACAATCAGGCTTGGAATTTCTGTTTTGCCCGGTAGCTGCCGCAACATCGTGCCAAAAGACTGCTCGATCTGTCCAAGCTGCGCCTTGTAGGCATCGTAATTCGCAGCCTTGCGCTGTTTGTTTTCGAACGTCAATCGCAACTGCTGCTCGTCATCCTGCGCGCGCTGCAACTGCGGTCGTTTGTCTTTGATGATCGTAAACCAAACGCCCAGGCCAACGACGGCCACGAACGCTAGTGCTATTACCGCACCGCGAAAGGCACCAGGCCAACGGCCTACGTCATTGATGTCCAGGCTTTGGAGTTCGTCAACGATGCTCATACGTCATCCTCCGACTCAACACCTGTCTTCTTCTGTTTCAGGTACACAACAAATTCAGACTGCCGAGAACTGCCAGACTGCTTCGTCTCTACCCGCTCAACCTCAGGATCGCTTAACCATTCGGATGCATCGATTTGACGCATCAGCGCAGAGACTCGCGTACTTGATTGTGCGACACCGCGAATTTCAACGCGCGAACCCGTCTGCTTCATGCCGGTCAGGTAAACACCTTCGGGAAGTTGGCGAACCAGCTCATCAAACAGATGAACAATCTCGGGGCGACTTTTCTGCAGCTGCTCGATGATTTCCATGCGAGCCAGCAGACGTTCTTTTTGCCGCTCCAGACCGTCGATCTCTTGAATGCTCTTCTCAAGCTCGGCGATCTCAGTGGTCAATCGATCGTTGCGTGATTCCTGCGACGAAATCATCTGCGAGTACGCGAGCATCGAAAGCATGATAACGGCGATGCCGGCGACAACAGCGCCGCCCATGGCGACTCCGAAATCTCGTTGGCGCTTCTTGCGTTCTGCCTCGCGCCAAGGGAGTAGATTAATAGCTGGCATCAGTCAAAACTCCTGAGTGCGAGACCACAAGCTGTGAGTAACGCGGTTGCGTCCTTAGTCACACCTTGTGATTTGGCTTTTGATGAAATTTTCATTTGCCCAAGCGGGTCGCCGACTTCTGTCGGAATGCCCACTCGCGACGAAATGACGTCTGAGATGCCTGGAATATTGGCGCAACCGCCACAAACCAGAATCATGTCCGGTTGCTCGCGACCGCCACCTGAAGCCAGGTAGAACTGCAGCGACCGACTGACCTGTTGCGTCATATCGTCGATGAAGGGTTCGAGTACTTCGGGCTGGTAGTTACTTGGCAAGCCACCTTGTTTCTTGGCGCGACCAGCATCTTCCATCGACAATCCGTAGGTACGCATAATTTCCTCAGTGAGTTGCTGCCCACCGAAGTTGAAATCGCGTGTGTAAATTACCTTCAGGTCCTGCAACACACTAAACGTCGTGCTACTGGCACCAATGTCGACAACAGCGACAGACTGGCCGATTCCGCCATCGGGAATCTGGTGGCTCAATAATCGGCACGAGTTTTCGAGCGCAAAGGCCTCAACATCGACGACCTGGGTCTCCAGTCCCGCAGCCGTCACAGCTGCCCGCCGTTGATCCACGTTTTCAGTACGTGTCGCAACCAGCAGAACATCCATGAGCTCCGGGTCTTTATCATTGGGACCAATCACTTCGTAGTCGAAGCTAACCTCTTCCATAGGAAAGGGTATGTATTGGTCTGCCTGAATCTCGACCTGGCCTTCGAGATCTCTCTCGGAGAGGCTCGAGGGCATCTGTATAACTTTAGTAATCGCAGCATCACCGCTTATCGCGACGGCTACGTCCGTGGCCTTGGCCCCTGCGCGCTTTACGGCGCGGCGAATGGCTTCGCCGACTGCCTTGGCATCGACAATCGCTTTTTCATTCACTGAACTAGGGGGGGTTGGCTCTGCTGAATAGGACTCGACGCGATAGCGCTTTCCGCTTTGGGAAAGCTCTATTAGCTTCACCGACGATGTCGTGATATCGAGGCCCAGCAATGGCTGTGTTTTTTTGCCGAAAAGCACGTATTTTTCCTTCTAAGTCGGTAAGTTGCGAGTCAAAACTAGGTAGGACATTAGCAAAGCGATTTAACTATATATCAATAAAATGTTAAATAAAACGTGACTTTGTTCACGATCCCAGCATCCCTATGTTAATGACCCTAAAGAGGAACTTCCGTGAACCAGTCGTCGGCCCATCGTGAGACTCGTTATTGCGGCGCTAAGCTCATGCCGTCTATCATTAGCCGCCTGACGCCTTTTCTTGAGCCACGGCCCCAAAAAAGCCACTTTTCTTGCACCAGCCGCACACCACCGTAACCTTCAATAAGATGGGCAAACGCCCGTCGAAACCGGGGTGTTTGGCTGAAAACGCTGGTAACTATGCATAATCCAATGGGAAAAAAAGTTAAACCACGTCACATAAGACAGCGAAGGATAGTAAGAAGCCTGATTATTCTCGCGGGATTGGCGCTAATGGGCGGTATCGGCGGCACGGCAGGCGTCATTGGCGCTTATTATTACGTGCAACCGAGCTTGCCGGCCGCAGAAACGATCCGCGACATCCCGCTTGAGGTCCCGCTGCGCATTTTCAGCCGTGACGGCTACCTGATCAGTGAAATCGGTGAACGCCGCCGAATTCCGGTGACCTATGAGGAAGTACCGCTCCACGTCGTTAACGCCTTTATCGCCGCAGAAGACCGGCGCTTCTTCGAGCATTCGGGAATCGATTACCGCGGCGTTCTGCGCGCCCTTGCGCGCTTCACGAGAACGGGTGACGCCTCGGGCGGCGGCGGCAGCACCTTAACGCAACAGCTCGCCCGGGATTACTTCTTGACGCGCGAGCAAACGCTGAAGCGCAAACTGACTGAGGCGTTTTTGGCGTACAAGATCGAGCAGGAATTCACCAAAGAACAAATCATGGCCTTGTTCCTGAACAAGATGTTCTTTGGGCAACGCGCCTATGGTGTTGCCGCTTCTGCGCAAGTTTTTTTCGATAAAGATCTGGGCAAGATCAATATCGCGGAGGCAGCCACCCTGGCTGGCGTCCTGCCAGCGCCATCCCGGTACAACCCGGTATCCAATGCCGAGAATGCGGAAGCCAGAAGAGCTTATGTCCTTGGCCGCATGCTTGATCTGGGTTTTATCGACGATGCCGAGTATGAACAAGCCATGTCGTATCCACTCGAGTCGCGCTTGCACGGGGCGGCTATCGAATTGAGCGCACCGTATATCGCCGAAATGGTTCGCAGCCAGATGCTCGAACGTTACGGAGAGGATACGTACAAGGCCGGCTACCAGGTTGTGACTTCGCTCGATTCCCGCATGCAGAAAGCCGCCAATTATTCGTTGCGTAACGGGTTGCTCGAATTTACCCGTCGTCGCGGATACCGCGGACCGCAACGAACTGTAGAGCTCAGTGAAGCGTTGCTGGCTTTGCCGCGCGACCAGTGGCCCGAAGAAATCTTGGACACACTCGATCAGTACGCGCCGGGAGGTTTGTCCCTGGCGCTCGTGGTCGAAGTTCTGGAATCCAATGACGCCACTGTAGTGTTCGCCGACGCCTCTGAGGCATCAATACCTTGGGCCGGCATTCGCTGGGCCAACCCGTTTATCGATCGAGAAAATTATGGCCCGGCGCCCGAAACTGCCGCCGAGGTTCTGAGCGTTGGTGACGTTATCTACGTCATGCCGACGGCCAACGATAGCTGGGCGTTGGCGCAGGTGCCGGAAGCGCAGGCGGCTGTCGTCGCGATTGACCCTTATGACGGCGCCGTTTCCGCACTGACGGGCGGCTTCGACTATACGACCAGCAAGTTCAATCGGGCTCGTCAGGCTTATCGACAACCGGGTTCAGCTTTTAAGCCCTTTATCTACTCCGCAGCACTTGAGCATGGCAACACGACGGCGACCGTCATCCTTGATGCCCCGGTCGTGATCAGCTCATCGGAACTGGAAGCGATTTGGCGACCCATTAACTACAGCGGTCGATTTTACGGCCCAACGCGTATGCGTGAGGCCCTGGTTCGATCAATGAATCTCGTTTCCGTTCGGCTACTGCTGTTTGAAACGGGCGTCGGTAATGCCGTGCGGCACCTCGCGAAATTTGGCTTCAGCGACGCCACGCTTATTCGAAATGGCTCCCTTGCTCTCGGTGGCGGTCAGGCCTCGCCTTTGGATATGGCGCAGGGCTACGCGATGCTGGCCAATGGCGGACATGCGGTGAAGCCCTACATCATCGATTCGATATTCGGGCCGGCTGGAGAGACGTTGTTCAGGGCGGAACCCGCCATCGTCTGTGATGAATGTGTGCCCGACCTGGCGCCCGATGGATCGAACCCTGATCTCGTCGTTTCCCTGGATCCGCTTGCCCAGGAAGTGCGGCTGGAGCAAATGGCTGACGTTGTAGAAACGTATCGGCCGGACGCGAACGATGCACCCGAGTTGTTCGAACACTTCAATGTTGCGCCGCAGGCCATAACGCCACAAAACGCGTTTCTGATTCAGGACATGATGCGCGATGTCGTTCGACGAGGCACCGGCGTGCGGGCTCGCCGTGAACTCGGCCGCTCTGACTTGTCTGGAAAAACCGGGACGTCAAACGATCGACGTGACGCCTGGTTTGGCGGCTTCAATGCTGACATTGCGGCAGTTGTCTGGGTTGGCTACGACGACGACCTGCCGCTCGGTCCTCGTGAGGAAGGCTCCCGCACAGCGCTGCCGATCTGGATCGAGTTTGCACGCGCCGCGCTGCGTAATGTCCCTGAGCACCAGATGCCGATGCCCGAGGGTATCGTGTCCGTCCGAATTGATCGCGACACAGGCTGTCCCGCGCGAGCAGGTCAGGCGAATGTGATGTTTGAAGTCTTCCGCGAAGGTCATGTGCCTGACTGCGAACGACATAACGAGATAACCGACCCGTTCAACAATGCGGCGGGCATTGATCCTGTACTTGATGAAAACGCTGAAGAAGAAGCCGACGAGGGGGCTGAACCTCTGTTCTAAGCCTATGGGAAGAAAACGCACCAGCGATTCCGAACGTGCACGTCAGGTCGTCGCGCAGGAAGCGGCGCGCATTATCGTTAACCAGGGCATTCGCGACTACCGCGTTGCGAAACAGAAAGCCGCGGAACGCCTTGGCCTCGATGCGCAGGGCGCGCTGCCCGGCAACGCCGAGATCGAAGCTGCGGTGGCCGACCACTTGCAGATTTTTGGTGGAGAGGCGCACAACGATCTGCTGCGACTGATGCGGACAGCTGCGCTTTCCGCGATGGAATTGCTGGCAGACTTTTCGCCGCGCCTGGTCGGGCCAGTTTTGGTCGGAACTGCCGATGAAAATTCCGCGGTTAACCTGCATCTTTTTGCCGATAGCCCTGAAATGGTCGCAATGGAAATAGGCGACATGGGCATTCGATTCAAGTCGTATGAAAGACGGCTAAAAAGTCGCCGAGGACAAATCGAGATGTACGCAGGCTTTGAATTCAGTCATCAAAACGCTTCGATTCAGGCGACCGTGTTTCCGATCGACGGAATCCGGCAAGCACCGATGTCACCGATCGACGGCAAACCCATGAAGCGCGTTGACAGCGATGCGGTACAGGAATTACTTCAGCACGTGTAGTTAGAAGTGGGGACATGCTATTGCGTGCTCGCGGACAGTAGAAGTGGGGACATGCTATTTGCGTGTCCCCTACCGGTAGGGATACGCGCCACCGCGCAATAGAACGAGCGTCACGTATCTCGGACCTCCCAATAGAACCCGCGTCACGTAACTCCGGGCTCCCAATAGAAGGCGCGTCACGTATCGCAAACGATAGGGGACACGCAATAGCATGTCCCCACTTCTACTAGCGTTTCGAGACGTCTACGTAATCGCGCGCTGCCGGACCCGTGTAAAGCTGTCGCGGACGTGCAATCTTGGTTTTCGGATCTGCAATCATCTCGCGCCAGTGTGCCGTCCAACCGACTGACCGACCCAATGCGAACATCACAGTGAACATCGATGTCGGAATTCCGAGTGCGCGATAGATGATGCCCGAATAGAAGTCGACGTTCGGGTACAGGTTCTTCTCAATGAAGTACTCGTCTTTCAATGCAACCTGTTCCAGTTCCTGGGCAAGATCGAATAACGGTGTGTCCTTACGATCGAGTTTCTCAAGAACCTTGTGAGCCATTTCCCGAATGATTGTGGCGCGTGGATCAAAGTTTTTGTAAACGCGATGACCAAAACCCATCAGACGGAATGGATCGTTCTTATCTTTGGCTTTTTCAACGTACTTGCCGATCTGGCTTACGTCACCAATTTCCTCGAGCATATTCAACACAGCTTCATTCGCACCGCCGTGCGCCGGGCCCCAAAGCGCTGCAATGCCAGCGGCAATCGCAGAGTAAGGGTTCGCTCCCGAGCTGCCCGCCATTCGCACTGTTGATGTCGAACAGTTTTGTTCGTGATCCGCGTGCAGGATGAACAGCAAATCGAGCGCTTCGGCCGCAACCGGATCGATTTCGTAGGGCTCTGCCGGAACTGCGAATAACATGTGCAACAAGTTTTCTGTGTAGTTGAGGTCGTTGCGGGGGTAAATGAACGGCTGACCACTGTTCAGCTTGTAGGCCGCCGCCGCGATCGTTGGCAGCTTCGCCAAAATTCGATGCGAGAAAATGTTGCGGTGAACCGGATTCGATGCGTCCATCGCTTCGTGATAATACGCAGACATCGAGCCAACAACGGCCGAGAGCATCGCCATCGGGTGTGCGTCGTATCGGAAGCCTTTAAAGAAGCTCAGCATGCCTTCGTTCAGCATGGTGTGCCTTCGAATCGTATTGTCGAAGTCAGCAAGCTCGTCCGCCGTCGGTAAATTGCCGTGCAACAGCAGGTAAGAAACCTCGATGAAACTCGAATGGGCCGCGAGTTGCTCAACCGGGTAGCCCCGGTACATGAGAATACCTTCTTCACCATCAATGAAGGTGATGTCCGACTCACAGCTGCCGGTGGCCACGAAACCCGGGTCGTAGGTAAAGACGCCCTGCTCGCGATATAGCGCCGCTATATCGATAACGTCCGGTCCGACGGTCCCCTTTCTGACGGGTAAATCCATTTCCGAGCCATCCGGGCTCTTCAGGCGGTATGCATCCTGGCTCATGTCTATCCTCTAATTCGCTGTATCAAACAGGCTGAGCATAGCAGAGCTCCCGGCGTGCCGGGATAGTGGAAAGTCGTTATATGGAACCAAAAGGCCGCCGTCAAAAACTCGACAGCCGCGATTGGCTCTAGCCCATACCGTATTTCTTGCGGAACTTATCTACACGTCCGCCAGTATCGACTTTCTTCTGCTTGCCCGTGTAAAACGGGTGGCATGAGGAACACACTTCAATACGGAGATCCTCGCCGAGGGTCGAGCGCGTATTGAACTCGTTCCCACAACTACAGGTGACCTTGATGCCGTCGTAATTGGGATGAATGTCGGCTTTCATTATCTGGCTCTCCCGAGCGCGCTACTTCACAAAAGGGCGCGTAGGATATAGGGAAGCACTGGTCTCCGCAAGCCCCTAATTGTTATCCACAGAACCTGTGGATAACACTGTGGATGAAAATTGAGTGGATGCTCTAAGCTGCGGTTTTTCAAGCAACGTTGTCAGAATGACTGTTTTCTGTCCAATTTCGTTTATCTAACAAAAACAATTACTTATGAGTGCTTTGCAACGCTTCGAGTGAGATCAGAGCCCTCTTGCGCTGAAAACAAAGGCATCCCCGCTGTCTTGTGCATAAATGAATTACCGCGCTCCCAGCACGACATTGCGTTCTTTTGGCCGGAGGTGAGCGAAGATCGCGCTATCCGGGCGATGCAGCGGCCTGAATTATGCTCCGTCAGACAGAAATTCAGACTGTAAATCATTCAGAAATCGTCCACCGAGCCCGGTCGGCTTCCAGATACCCGAATCGCTGCGCTCGATCAGGCCTTTTTCCATGGCCGGGCGGGCGGCCTCGATCAGGTCAGCACCGGACAGGCCCGTCCGCTCTACGAAGATATTCTCGGCAAAACCACCATTAAGCCGCAGCGCATTGAGCATGAAATCGAACATCAGGTCGGGTGCGCTCAGTACGGTCAGCCCGCCATTCGACCGGGGCCGCTCCTGCGTCATCATATATTGCATCGGGTTTGCCGGCTTTTGGTATCGAGCGACCCCTTGCGCAACGGTGATCTTCCCGTGCGCACCAGCGCCAGCGGCGAGATAATCGCCAAACAGCCAGTAATTCAGGTTGTGGCTGCAACGCCGCCCATCTCTGGCATAAGCGGAAACCTCATACTGCTCGAATCCGTGCTCGGCCAGCAGCACCTGCCCCCGGTCCTGGATTTCGAACGCGAGATCATCGCTTGGCAGATCTGCAGGCGGATGCGCATAGAAGACGGTGTTGGGCTCGAGCGTCAATTGATACCAGGAGATATGTGTTGGCTCCAGCTTGATAGCCGCCGACACATCGGCAAGCGCCATTTCGACAGACTGGCCGGGCAGGCCGTGCATCAGGTCAATATTGATGTTCTCCAAGCCGGCGGCTTTCGCGTCTTCAACGGCCTTCACGATATCCGCGCTGCTGTGAATGCGCCCCAACACCGATAAGCGTTCGTCATCAAAACTCTGAGCACCAATCGATAGTCGATTCACACCGGCGTCGAGGTAACCGGCCGGCGAGCCACATTCAACGGTACCGGGGTTGGCCTCCATCGTAATCTCGGCATCCTCTGCGAGATCGAAAAGAGCCCTGACGCCGTCCAGAACGTCGTTGATTTCGTCGGGTGAGAAGAGGCTGGGCGTCCCGCCGCCAAGAAATACAGAGTGAATCTGTCGACCCGTTGCGAGACCGGACTCTGTTTCGAGATCTTTTAGTAAGGCATTAATGTAGCGACGCTTTGGCGTCTCGCTACCCGCCGTATGCGAATTGAAGTCGCAATACGGACACTTGCGGACGCACCAAGGAAGGTGAACGTACAGTGATAGAGGAAGCACGCTCATGTCCGCAAGCCTTGATGCAGGTGCACGTAGAGAGATAGCCGTCGCGTCACGAGTAGGTCAGCGTAATTAGCTCAACGAGCTTTCGCAGTGCCTGGCCGCGGTGACTACGTGCGTTTTTTTGTTCTTGAGTCAGCTCTGCGGAGCTGCAGCCACGATCGGCAACATAAAACAGCGGGTCGTAACCGAAACCGCCATCGCCTTGTCTCTCCCGCAGTATCTCGCCACGCCATTCGCCGTGTGCGACCAGCGGCTCTCCGCCGGGCTCGGCAAAGGTCGCTACACAATGAAAGGCGGCACCGCGATCATCAACATCCCGCAATGCATCCAGCAGCTTGTCATTGTTGGCCTCATCATCACACTCGATTCCAGCGTATCGAGCCGAATAAACGCCCGGCGCTCCGTCCAGTGCGTCGACAGACAATCCCGAATCATCGGCGATCGCGGGCAAACCCGTCAGCATCGCTGCGTGCCGGGCTTTGATCAGAGAGTTTTCGACAAACGTAGTGCCGGTTTCGTCGGCGTCTTCGATGCCGAAATCCGACTGGGCAACGATTTCGATACCGAGCCCGTCAAGAAGCCTGGCGATCTCCCGGACCTTGCCCGGGTTACTGCTGGCCATAACAATCTTTTCTGGCCGCGCCACCACTACAATGCCGCTGCGATCGCCTCGCGCTGCGCTACGATGATGTCCGCGATACCGCTGCGCGCGAGGCCAAGCATTGCGCCGAATTCGTCATCGCTGAATGCATGGCCTTCAGCCGTACCCTGAACTTCGATAAATCCACCGGCATCGTTCATGACAATGTTCATGTCCGTCTCAGCCTCAGAATCCTCGGCATAGTCCAGATCAAGCACCGGCGTTCCGCTGTAGATGCCAACAGAAACCGCGGCGACCTGACCATACAGTGGGTTCTTCTTTAGTTTGCCTTTGGCAACCAGCCGCTCCATCGCAATCGCGAGGGCAACGTACGCACCGCTGATTGATGTCGTTCTTGTTCCACCGTCGGCCTGGATCACGTCGCAATCCAAAGTGATGGAGCGCTCGCCGAGCGCCTTCATGTCCGTTATCGCGCGCAGCGATCGACCGATCAGGCGCTGGATTTCAACCGTGCGACCACCCTGCTTGCCACGAGAGGCCTCCCGGCCGGAGCGGGTATGTGTCGCACGCGGCAACATTCCGTACTCGCCGGTAACCCAGCCGCTGCCCTTGCCACGCATCCAACCAGGAACTCGATCTTCGATGCTCGCCGTACACAACACCTGCGTATCGCCGAAAGACGCCAGGACGCTGCCCTCGGCATACTTTGTGAAATCCGACACGAAACAAATTTCGCGCATAGTTGCGGGATCGCGGCCACTAGGTCGCATGATGATTCTCCAATGATTGGTTCCAATGAGCTCGGTTAGAGGCCAAGCCACCTTAACGCGGTACCCGTCGTATTGTCACTGTGGGGCGCGTTCACTTCGAGCGCTTTCATGCTTAGCGTTTTCAGGTTTTCGACAAGATTTCTTTCGCCTGGCGCAGCAATCTGCGCCATATCGTTGTCGCTGAGTCCCGACCAGAGACCGTCGGAGCAAGCCAGCAGTACGTCGCCATGCTCCAGAGCCATTCGGTGGGTGATGCTCATATCTGGCACCGGCGCATCTCCGCCGATACAGCACTCAACAAAGTTACGCATTGGATGGTCCTGCGCTTCTTCTTCGCTTATCGCGCCTTCCTGAATCAGGACTTCGACATGGCTATGGTCGCGGGACCGAGTGAGAACGGCACCGTCTCTGACCTGATATATGCGACTGTCGCCGATGTGGGCCCAAAACGTACCGCCCTCTTGAACCAGACAAATGGCGCATGTGGCGCGTGGCCGGAAATCGACGGCGACGTCCAGGCCAATTCGAACGACCTCGTCATGCGCGCGCGATAACGCCATATAGAGAAAGCCCTGCGGATCAAAAATTGGCTGCGTGGCTGCGACGAAAAGATCCTGCACGACTTTCAGGCCTGTCTCCGCGGCTCGAGCGCCATCGGAGTGCCCGCCCATGCCGTCGAACACAAGCATGAGCGCCGCATCTTCGGAGACCACAACCGCGGCGCGGTCCTGATTGTCCGACCGATCACCCAGAGCTGAGACTTTAGCGTATTCGATTTGCATATTGATTCGTGGTCATAAGTGGCCAAATTGGTCGACCACAGCTTAGAATGTTGTTCCCGCAAAAAGTGTGAACTACACAGCACTCGCGGCACTATTTTTGGAGACAGGCGCTGATGTTACACAGTATGACAGGCTTCGCGCGAGAGTCCGTGGAAACCGATCTCGGTACGATGACCTGGGAGATCCGAGCGGTTAACCATCGTTATCTCGATGTGCAGTTCAAGTTACCCGAGGATTTACGTCCCAAAGAACAGGCGTTTCGGCAGCAGGCAAGCGCAGTACTCGGGCGCGGCAAGATTGAATGCGGCCTGTATTTTCGTCGCGCGACAGACCAGTCGTCGGAAATGCAGATCGATATGGAGCTCGTGGAGTTGCTCGGTACACGTATATCCGAGCTCTCGGCAAAGCTGTCTTCAACGGCCGCGATCAACCCGATCGAAATTCTGCGTTGGCCGGGCGTTATGCAACAGCCTGAAGTCGACGCCGAGCCGCTGTTCGGAGAGGCCTCGATATTGCTGGACAAAACTCTTGCGGCGCTCGATGACATGCGCGCAAGCGAAGGGCAGCGCATTAACGACATGCTTGAGTCACGTTGCGCGGACATCGAACGGATTGCGGCAATCGTTCGCAAACGCATGCCGGAGGTCCTCGCGGCATCTCGGGCGAAGCAGCGGGAGCGCATAGACAAGCTCGACGTTGAAGCGGATCCGGCGCGCCTTGAAGTTGAGCTCGCCTTGATTGCGCAGAAGATCGACGTTGATGAAGAACTCGATCGACTGGAAAGTCACCTGGTTGAGATTCGTGATGCGCTTGGCGAAGGAAAGCCCGTCGGTCGTCGTCTGGATTTCCTGATGCAAGAGCTGAATCGTGAAGCGAATACGCTAGGTTCGAAGTCCGCCGACACCGAGACGACCAAAGCCGCTGTCGACTTGAAGGTCTTGATCGAACAGATGCGTGAGCAGATTCAAAATGTCGAATAGTTCTGCAGACAAACGAACGGCGAAGTTGTTTGTTTTTGCTGCGCCGTCCGGCGCCGGCAAGACGACGCTTGTTCACGCAGTCGTAACAAAACATCCGGAGCTGCGCTTTTCAATTTCCTACACGACTCGAGAACCGCGCATCAATGAGGCCAATGAAGTCGACTACATTTTTATCAATGAGATCGAATTCATGCAGTTGCGCGATGCCGGTGAGATGCTCGAGTACGCGCAGGTATTCGACAACTATTACGCGACCAGCCGCGGTCAGGTCGAAACTCACCTCGCGGATAATCGCAGTGTCGTTTTGGAGATTGATTGGCAGGGCGCACAACAGGTTCGCGAATCCATGCCGGATTGCGTGACAATTTTCATTCTGCCGCCGTCTTTTGCTGAGCTGGAACGTCGTCTCCGCGACCGCCGAACGGACAAGCAGCAAGTCATAGAGCGCCGTCTGCGGTATGCGCGAAGCGACATGGCTCATTGGCGGGAATTTGATCACGTCATTATTAATGACGACCTTGACGAGGCCATCACGGCGCTTGAGGCGGTCCTGGATGGCGACGGCGAGGCATCGTCGACTCGCAATCCAGAGCTGATTGCAGCTGTAGAGCGTATTGTCGCCTAGCCCCTTATAGCGGTTGGTTATATGGGCTCGCATTCCGGCGGTCACCTTACTAGAGTCCTGCACCTAACAAACACGATGGGCTCTGACCCGCTTACGAAGGAAATTTAAACATGGCCAGAATTACGGTCGAAGACTGCCTCGATAACATCGAGAACATATTTGAAATGGTGCTGGTTGCCGCGAAGCGTGCTCGTCGCGTTGCTCACGGTGCCGACCCTATGGTTGAGCTCGAAAATGACAAGCCCACCGTCATCGCTCTTCGTGAGATTGCCGAAGGTCTCGTCAACCCGTCGATACTGGAAGAAATCGAGGAGCCGGTAACCGAAGATCTGCTGCAAGCTGAGTCGGTCGAAGACGTGCTCCCGGTTCGCGGAATCTCTATCGGCGACGGAGCTCGCCTGCGCTAACGAAGCGACGACGACAGCGACACACTCCCCGATCCGCGGGTATGATCAGGGCATGGATTACACCGCAGCAATTCTGTCAAAACTGCCGGGCGCGAATAGGCGCAACCACGGTGTGCGACGCCTTGTTGAAACGCTCCAGTCTTACCTTCCCGAAGACCAGCTCGCGACGATAACCGCCGCCTATGAGTTCGGGGCAAAGGCGCACGCCGGCCAATCTCGAAAAACCGGTGAGCCTTACATAACGCATCCTGTTGCCGTCGCACAGGAACTCGCGGAAATGCGCCTTGATGCGCAAGCCATCACTGCCGCGATCCTGCACGACACGGTCGAAGACACGTCCGCCTCACTCGAAGATATTGAAGAGCAGTTTGGCAGCGAGGTTGCGTTGCTCGTTGATGGCGTCAGCAAACTCGATCAAATTCAATTTCGAAATCGTGCCGAGGCACAGGCAGAAAGCTTTCGCAAAATGATGCTTGCCATGATCGAGGACATTCGCGTGATCCTCGTGAAGCTCGCCGACCGCCTGCACAACATGCAGACGCTCGGTGCAATGCCCGCGGACAAGAAAAAACGCATCGCCCGAGAAACGCTCGACATCTATGCGCCGATCGCCAATCGATTGGGAATCAATCGACTGAAAGTGCAGCTGGAAGATCTCGGCTTTAAACACTTACACCCATTCCGCTACCGTGTGCTCGAAACCGCCCTGAAGAAAAGCCAGGGCAGCCAAAGGCAGATCGTTAAGAAGATCTCCGCGGAGTTTGGCAGCGCGCTCTCTGACGAAGGCATTAAAGGCGAGGTCATCGGGCGGCAAAAACATCTTTACAGCATCTACAAGAAGATGGCTGGGAAGAGGCGGCTGCTCTCCGATGTCGTAGACGTATACGGCTTCCGCATTATCTGCGACGACGTCAACAGCTGTTACCAGGTGCTGGGGATTGTGCACGGTCTTTATAAACCCATGCCTGGGCGGTTCAAAGACTACATCGCAATTCCGAGAATCAACGGTTATCAGTCGTTACATACGACTTTGTTTGGTCCAAAGGGGCTGCCGCTTGAAGTGCAGATTCGCACTCGTGACATGGACCGCCTGGCGGAGTCGGGCGTCGCGTCACACTGGATTTACAAAGCCGATGAAAAAACGGGTGCGACCCCGCAACGCCGCCCGCGAGATTGGCTTTCCAAGCTTGAGGAATTGCACCAGTCGGGCACTTCCGAGGAGTTTCTTGAGAGCGTCAAGGTCGACCTGTTCCCCGACAAGATTTACGTTTTCACGCCGAAGGGCGACATCATGCCGCTGCCCAAGGGCGCAACGACCGTCGATTTTGCCTACGCCGTCCACACCGATGTCGGCGATCGCTGTGTTGCCGCCAAAGTCAATCGAGGACTCGTGCCACTGCGTACGGAGCTGCACAACAGCCAGACTGTCGAAATCGTCACGGCGCGCGGCGCCAAACCGAATCCGCATTGGCTAACGTTCGTGCGCTCCGCGAAAGCCCGAACCGCCATTCGGCAACACATGAAGAATCTTCGCTCCTCCGAGTCCGTTGATCTTGGCAAGCGCTTGCTTGATCGATCGCTAAAGGACCTTGGTTCATCAATACGGAAAATCGGTAAGGTTCGAATGACCGAGGCACTCGAGGAGCTCGGCATCGATAACAACATCGATTTGTTCGAACAAATCGGGCTTGGCGAACGACTAGCGCCTCTCACTGCGCGTTTTCTCGCCGGCACGGGAGAGCCTAGTGCCGACGGAAACGACACCGCCAGCCTGATCATCGCGGGCACGGAGGGCATGGTTGTCAGCTATGGCAAGTGCTGTTACCCGATTCCGGGTGACGACGTAATGGGATACCTGACCGCCGGTCGCGGCGTCGTTATTCATCGCAACCAGTGCGGCAATCTGTCCAACTTTCGCAAGCAACCGGAAAAGTGGATTTCGGTAAATTGGGAAAAAACTATCGATCGCGATTTTGCCTGCCAGATTCAAACGGATACTCGCAACAAACCGGGGGTACTCGCCGAAGTTGCGGCAACGATCGGTGATTGCGACTCGAATATTGAGCAGGTCGAAGTGTTGGGGCGTCACGAGGACTGCTCGGTACTTTCGTTTCTGTTGCTGGTGAAGGACCGAGACCATCTTGCCAAGATCATGCGTAGTGTTCGGAATATGAAAAACGTAATACGTGTGTCGCGCGACTGCGCGTGACGACGTGAACAGAACAATGAGTTTCGATATGGGAAATCGACAATGAACAAGCAAGCCATTCACTCCGATGACGCACCCGCGGCGATCGGCACCTACTCGCAGGCTATTAAGAGCGGCAGCCTCGTTTTCTTGTCAGGCCAGATACCATTGGTGCCGGCGACGATGGCCATCGTCGAGGGTGATTTCGAGGCGCGCGCGAGACAGGTCTTCGAGAACCTGAAAAACGTTGCGGAAGCCGCCGGTGGCAACCTCAACGATGCGGTTAAAATCACGGTTTTTCTGACGGACCTCGACAATTTCGGGACCGTGAACGCTGTGATGGAGGATTTCTTTGAGCAACCCTATCCGGCGCGTGCTGCCGTTGGCGTAGCATCGCTTCCGAAAGGCGTGGATGTCGAGGCAGACGCAGTCCTTATTGTTTAGTTCGCGCGCAAGGCGCGTTTATGCCCTTGTGGGTGCTCCTACATGTCGCAATCACTAACAAGTCTCAAAGGCGTCGGCCCGGCGCTCGCAGAAAAACTCGAGAGGCTGAATCTCTATCGGGTCGATGACCTGCTATTCCTGCTGCCGTTACGCTACGAAGACCGCACGCAACTGGTAAAAATTGGCGCGCTGGAGGCGGGCGCTCGCTGCCTGACCACCGGTGAAGTTCTACTCTCCGAAACGGTTTTTCGAGGGCGCCGCAATTTGCTGGTGCGATTGAGCGACGGTAGCGGCCATTTGACACTTCGCTTTTTTCATTTCTCGCGACAACAACAAGCGCAATTTCAACCCGGCGTTCACCTCACCTGTTTCGGCGAGGTACGTCGAGGTCAATCCGGGTTCGAGATGATTCATCCCGAGTATCGCGTTATTCGCGAGAATCAAAACGCCGTCACGAACGATTCACTAACGCCGATCTATCCGGCCACCGAGGGCGTGCAACAGGGGCGGCTGCGTAGTTTGACTGACCAGGCACTGCAGCAGATGTTAGCCGCACCGCCACCCGAGCTGCTCCCAAAGGCGATCACAAACAAGTTGGGGATGCCGTCGCTGGCTGATGCGATCAACTACCTGCATCGCCCGCCACCGGATGCGGACGTGCAGAAGATGATCGCGGGTACACATCCGTGTCAGCAGCGCCTCGCATTTGAAGAGCTACTGGCGCATTACCTCAGTTTGCGAAACCTGCGTGCACTTGCGGCCACCGAAGACGCTATCGCGCTTACCGACGGCAATGAAGATGTTAGCGGCTTTGTCAGAGACTTGCCGTTCCGGTTGACGGGCGCTCAGGACCGAGTCGTTAACGACATCCTGTCGGATCTTGCCGAGCCGCACCCGATGATGCGCTTGATACAGGGCGATGTTGGTTCGGGAAAGACGGTAGTTGCAGCGATAGCGTGTGTGAAAGCGGTCGCCTGTGGAGTTCAAGCCGCGATTATGGCGCCAACAGAAATTCTCGCGGAACAACATTGGCGCAGTTTCTCCGACTGGTTTCGACCGTTAGGCATTGAGCCGGCATGGCTCAGTGGCAGCCAGCGGGTAGCGGCAAGACGTGAGTCACTGCAGGCCATTGCGAGTGGCGCCGCCAAGATTATCGTCGGTACGCATGCGTTATTTCAGGAGGGCGTTGAGTTTAATCGCCTGGGACTCGTTGTCATCGACGAGCAGCACCGTTTTGGTGTCCATCAACGAATGGCGCTGCGCGATAAGGGTGTTTCGACGTCGGGTCATCCGCATCAGCTTGTCATGACGGCGACGCCAATTCCGCGAACGCTGGCTATGGCGGCTTACGCCGATCTCGATACGTCCGTCATCGATGAGTTGCCTCCCGGGCGGCAGCCCGTCTCGACGATCGCGATTCCCGAAAGTCGTCGCGGCGAAATCGTCGAGCGCGTACGTTCAGCCTGTGCTGGCGGCCATCAGGCGTACTGGGTATGCCCACTGATCGACGAGTCCGAAGTTCTCGACTATCAAGCGGCGGAAGCGAGCTATCAAATGCTCACCAAAGCGCTGCCGGACCTGCGTATCGGTCTCGTCCACGGGCGCATGCGGCCAGCGGAGAAAGAACGCGGCATGAAGGCGTTTAAGGAGGGCCTGATTCAGTTGTTGGTGGCAACGACGGTCATTGAGGTCGGCGTCGACGTGCCCAATGCGAGTCTGATGATTATTGAAAACTCAGAGCGCATGGGTTTATCGCAACTGCACCAACTCCGAGGGCGGGTCGGTCGCGGAGCTGCTCAAAGTCACTGTGTACTGTTATACAAACCGCCGCTGGGTGGAACCGCCAAACAACGACTCGCCGTCCTGCGCGATACGAATGACGGCTTTGTAGTCGCACAACGCGACCTCGAGCTCCGCGGGCCCGGCGAATTACTGGGAACCAAGCAGACCGGTCTGCCGGATTACCGCATCGCTAACCTGGTTCGCGACGCGGAATTGATGCCGCAGGTACAAATCACCGCGGAGGCCTTGCGCAAAGATTCCTCGGATCAGGCATCGGCTATTGTGCGCCGCTGGTTGGGTGACCCCAGCCGATACGGGAAAGTGTAAACTCCGAGCCATGAGCCGATTTCTCGCCCCCAACTTTGCGCCGGAATTAATAAGCCAGCTTCGCAATTACAGCAAGCTGATGCGCATCGACAAACCGATCGGTATTTGGTTGTTGCTATGGCCTACGTTGTGGGCGCTCTGGCTCGCCGGCGAGGGCACGCCTGACCAGGGCCTGTTTCTGGTATTTGTGCTCGGCGTAATCGTGATGCGTTCTGCAGGTTGTGTGCTGAACGACTACGTCGATCGCAAAATCGATCCTTACGTTGAGCGAACCAGAACGCGACCGATTGCCTCTGGGGCCGTCGCACCGATGGAAGCGCTGATTCTGTTCGCTGCCTTGAGCCTCGTTGCCGTTGGCCTTGCGACGATGTTGAATCGTCCCGCGCAAGTGCTGGCGATCGTGGCGGCGATACTCACGATCGCGTACCCGTTCGTAAAGCGCTACGTGTCCATTCCTCAATTCATATTAGGCGCCGCTTTCGGTTGGGCCGTCCCGATGGCCTTCGCGGCGCAGACTGGCGAAACACCTCAGCTTGCCTGGTTGGTATTTGGTACGGCGATGATCTGGGCCGTCATTTACGACACGTTCTACGCGATGGTGGATCGTGAAGACGACATAAAAGTCGGGGTGAAATCGACGGCGATCCTGTTTGGTGAGGTCGACATTTTCGTGATCGCAGGATTACAGCTGCTGATGCTGGTTGCGCTGATTTTGATCGGTTACCGCGCCGACCTGAGTGCTTGGTTTTACCTGTCCGTATTCATCGCTGGCGCAATGATGGCCTATCATCTGTGGCTCGCTCGCGACCGACAACCCGCCGGTTGTTTTGAGGCCTTCCTGCACAACCACTTTATCGGCATGGTCGTTTTCATCGGCATTGTTTTGCATTACACGTTTCATCCGGTCGCCGGTCCACTCTAGTGGCAAGCGCTGAGAAGTTGCTACGCGAGGCCGAGTTCGCATTTCGTAACATCAGTCCGGGCTCTACTGACGAAAAGAAATTCACCGCGCGCGCCAAACGTTACGCGTCGAAGCTGGTCCGAAAATACCCGGCCAGTTCGGAGGCGGAACAAGCTCACTCTATTTTGCGTCATCTCGGTGTTGGCTACTCAACCGTCAAATCGCGATCGCGCAGGCGGCGACCGGCCAGCCGCAGCCCGCACGTCGATCACACGCCGGAAGCGCCACATCTGCACGGGCTTAAGACGCCAAAGCGGAGCGCGAGCGGCAGCCTTGTCGTTGCCGATGCCCGAGACAAATCTCGAAAAAAACAAAACCTGAGTGAGGACAGCTGGGAGAACATAGGGCGCATCTTCCTTGGCTTGTCTAGTACCAATAAGAGGATTCTGGCCTTCCTCCTGATGTTCGCGTTTGTGTTCATCGGCTTCACGCCATTCTTGTTGGTGTTCTTCCTGTACTACCTCGCCCAGCCTGCCCAGATCCGAAGCCACGCACACAAGATCGTCACCTACTTCGCCTGACAGGCGAGGCCGCCCGTCTCCACCGCTTGGATGACCACTGTTAGTGGGCGCTGGCAGCGGCGAAGGCGCTGACTTTCCCGGCGCCGTTTCGTAACAGTAGTTTACCGAGTTGCCTGAGCGTCGCCCCGGTCGTGATGACGTCATCAACGATCAGCACGTGCTCGAACGTAAGTGCGCGTCGTAACGAAAATGCATCTTTCATATTCGCGGACCGCTCGGACGCCTTCAGGCCGGACTGAAACGGCGTGGCCTTTTGTCGGACGACACCACGCAGCAAGGGAACGCCGAGCTCCTTCGCGACGGGTTTCGCCAGCTCTGTCGCTTGATTGAAACCCCGCGTCATTTTTCGCCGCCAATGCAACGGGACGGGTAGTACTGCGTCAATGTCGTCCGGCAGCAGCGGACATCCGCTACACAGTATTTCGCTGAGTGCCGCGGCATAGAAGAGCTTGCGATTAAACTTCAAGGATTTGATCGCAACATCAATCGGGAATGAGTAGTTCAGCATGGCGACCGAGCTTTCGAACAAACTTTGCTGCGGTGACAGTGCCGGTTCGTTCCAGGGCAGGTCCGCATAACAGTCGCGGCAAATGCTTGATTCGCTTTTTTCACAGCGTACCCCGCAAAAGACACAGCTCGGCGGGGCCAGAAAATCGATGATCCACATGAGGTAATCTTGCCCTTACTGATCGCTATTTCCCCGTCGCGAAATTGGGCCTTCCCCCGGGAAAGCGTGCTACCGTTTCCGCGATGTTGAACGCGAAACACATTCGACGCCGCTTCGAGCGCGCTGCAGATAGCTTCGACGGTGCAGATTTTGTTCACGCCGCGACGCGCGAGGGCCTGTTCGCCCGCATTGAACCCCTGCTGGTTGATGCGAAGGTCGTCGTCGATCTCGGAACCGGGACCGGCAGCGCGATTCGAACGCTGGAAAAGCGCTTTAAGCCAGCCCGGGTCATCGCTGTCGACGTCGCACACAACATGCTGCAGAAAGCCAAAGCAAAGAAAACCTGGTTATCAAGAGCGGCCTACGCCCAGACCAGTGCAGGGGCTTTACCGCTGGCCAATGAAAGCGTCGACGTTATTTTCTCGAACTTGCTGCTGCCTTGGCTGGACGACCCAACGCCGGTTTTTTCAGAGGTCGCAAGAGTATTGCGAAAAGGTGGGGTTTTCGCGTTCGCTACGCTGGGCCCCGACAGCCTGCAGGAAATTCGCAGAGCCTGGGCCGCGGTCGATGATTATTCTCACGTCAATCGATTCGCGGACATGCACGACCTTGGCGATGGGCTGGTCAACGCCGGGCTGCGGGACCCGGTGCTGGATGTCGACCGTCTGTCGGTGAATTATGAAAGCTGCGATCGCCTTTTTGCCGATCTCACGTCTGTGGGTGCGCGTAACACATTGCACCAGCGGGCGTCGGCATTCACCGGCAAGGAGCGTTTTGCCGGAATGGTCGCCGCCCTCAATAATGCCGCTGCGAGCGGCAAAGTAGAGCTGGATCTGGAGCTGGTCTACGGCCACTGCTGGGGCGCCGGGCCCAAATCCGACCCGTCAAATTACCGAATCGACCCGGCGCAGATACCCATCCGAAGGCGGTGATCAATGATTTATTGGCATTACGTCCATAAGCCTTTGTAAAACAAGCACTTCACTCTTTGGTCAACGGCGATCCAGCATTGCATGGCCGACGTGATTTAAGTACACTTCTCGAGCTTTTTTGGCCCTAAGCCAGCCAAACCGGCCGACCGACGAATTCCCGGTGTTCCCGGGTCATAAAGAACCCACCCGTTCGACAATTCGTCACATCCGGAAAACATTTGTAGTGCGACCGTTTGCGCGGCTCGCAAGGTGAACAATTAATGATTCGAAATTCGATTTTGAGCTTGCTCGGCCTGACTATGGCCGGCACGGCGAGAGCCGATTGGGTGCTCAACATGCCCAAGGGCGTTACAGACCTGAGCCTCGAGACATACAACCTGCACATGATGGTGTTCTGGTGGTGCGTCGCGATTGGCATTGTCGTCTTCGGTGTAATGATTGTCTCGCTGTTCAAGCACCGCAAGTCAAAAGGTGCGGAATCCGCGACGTTCTCGCACAGCACAACCGCCGAAGTCATCTGGACGGCTATTCCGGTCATTATTCTCGTGCTTTTGGCTATTCCGACGGCCGAAACCATGGTGAAACTCGAAGACTCCCGCGATCCGGACCTCTCAATCGTTGTTACCGCTTACCAGTGGAAGTGGCACTACAAATATCAGGATACCGGCGTGGCGTTTTATTCCAGCCTCGCGCGATCGAGCCTTGAAGCGCGTCGCAAGCAATCGGGCGTCGATCCGTTTAGCGTTGAAAACTACCTGCGTGATGTGGATAACCCCGTCGTTGTGCCCAGAGGCGCCAAGGTCCGGCTGCTATTTACGTCGAATGACGTGATTCATTCCTGGTGGGTTGTCGATCTGGCCATCAAGAAAGACGCTATTCCAGGAATCGTTAATGAGGCCTGGTTCCGCGCTGAAGAAACCGGAACCTATCGCGGCCAATGCGCCGAATTGTGTGGCAAAGATCACGGCTACATGCCGATCGTTGTCGAGGTTGTCGAGCCCGAGGCGTACGAAGCCTGGGTGAACAGCCGTGACACGGAGCAATAAAGAATGAATAGCGAAGCAATTGACGTTCACGACAGTCATGACGAGCACGACGATCACGGCCCGGCGAAGGGCATAGGCCGATGGTTGTACGCAACCAATCACAAAGACATCGGCACGATGTACCTCATCTTCAGCCTCACCATGTTTTTCATTGGTGGTGCGATGGCCATGGTCATCCGATCGGAGCTCGCGATTCCCGGCTTGCAGTTTGTGCATCCGGAGTTCTTCAATCAGATGACAACCATGCACGCTTTGATCATGGTTTTCGGTGCCGTCATGCCGGCGTTTGTTGGCCTTGCCAACTGGATGATCCCGTTGATGATCGGCGCGCCCGATATGGCGCTGCCGCGCATGAACAACTGGTCGTTCTGGATCCTGCCCGTTGCCTTCAGCATGTTGTTGTCGACGCTGTTTATGCCGGGCGGTTCGCCGGCCGGTGGCTGGACCATGTATCCGCCGCTCGTGTTGCAAACGGGTGATTCGTTTCCGTTCCTGATTTTCTCAGTCCACCTGATGGGCCTGTCGTCAATCATGGGCGCGATCAACGTCATCGTCACGATCATCAACATGCGCGCGCCGGACATGTCGCTGCTGAAGATGCCCATGTTCGTCTGGACCTGGCTCATCACAGCGTACCTGTTGATCGCGGTCATGCCCGTTCTCGCGGGCGCGGTTACGATGCTGTTGACCGATCAGTTCTTTGGCACCAGCTTCTTCCTCGCAGCCGGTGGCGGCGATCCCGTCATGTTCCAGCATATTTTCTGGTTCTTCGGGCACCCCGAGGTTTACATCATGATTCTGCCGGCCTTTGGCATCGTGTCAGAAATCATCCCGACTTTCGCTCGCAAAAAGCTGTTCGGTCACGACTCAATGGTCTACGCGGCGTCCTGTATCGCGTTCCTGTCGTTCATTGTCTGGGCGCATCACATGTTCACCGTTGGTATGCCGCTGACCGGGCAATTGTTCTTCATGTTTGCGACGATGCTCATCGCGGTTCCGACTGGCGTTAAGATCTTCAACTGGGTCGCGACGATGTGGCGCGGTTCAATGACATTTGAAACACCGATGTTGTTCTCGCTGGCGTTTGTCTTCCTGTTTACGATCGGCGGTTTCTCGGGAGTGGCGCTAGCGCTTCCGCCTGCCGACGTGCAATACCACGATACCTACTTTGTTGTTGCACACTTCCACTACGTTCTGGTTCCGGGCTCGGTATTTGCCATCATGGCTGGCGCCTACTACTGGATGCCGAAATGGACGGGATACATGTACAACGAGACGCTGGGCAAAGTTCATTTCTGGGCGTCAACGATATTCGTTAACCTCACCTTCTTCCCGATGCACTTCCTGGGACTGGCCGGCATGCCGCGTCGTATCCCTGACTACTCAACGCAGTTTGCGGACTTCAACACCATCGCCAGTATCGGTGCAATCGGTTTTGGTCTGTCCCAACTGTTGTTCGTTTGGGTGCTGCTGACATCGAAGAAGGGCGAAAAGGCCACCGATAGGGTCTGGGAAGGATCGCACGGTCTTGAGTGGACCGTCCCGTCGCCAGCGCCGTACCACACGTTTGATACGCCGCCGAAAGCACGTATCGCAAACGAGGCTTTCGACTAAGCATGTCTGACGCCGAGCGCAAAAAGAATATTCGTCGCACAACGCTGATTCTGGCGGCGGTCGCGTTGGCGTTCTTTTTTGGCTTTATCGCACTGGGTGTCTCACGTGCCTGAAGACAAAAAACATCGTTCACTGGTCGGTCAGTTAATCATCATGACCGTCGCCATGTTCGGCTTCGGGTTTTTGCTCGTGCCACTCTACGACGTGTTCTGTGAGATCACGGGGTTCGGCGGCCGTACCAATTCGGAGGCTGCGGTTGTTGTGGAAGCGCCTGACCTTACACGCGAAATTCGCGTCGAGTTTGTAACAACGGTGAATTCATACGCACAGTTTGAGTTCGCAGCAGATGTCGATAGCATGACGGTTAATCCCGGAAAGATGTACTACGCGACATTTACTGCGAAGAACCTCGCCAGTATTGACAAGGTTGCTCAGGCGGTACCCAGCGTGGCGCCGACAACGGCGGCCGAGCACTTTACGAAGATTGAGTGTTTTTGTTTTACGAGCCAGGAATTTTTGGCCGATGAAGAGCGGGCAATGCCGCTGCAGTTCATCGTCAATCCGGACTTGCCGGATTATGTCGACACAATTACTTTGCAATACACGTTTTTTGATACCGCTCGAGTGGCGGCGAATTTAGAGAATTAACATGACTACTAATTCAAACGATCATTCCGCTGATGACCGCTATTACATTCCCCACGGCAGCCATTGGCCCGTGGTTGGATCGCTGGGCCTGCTCTTCCTCATGGTTGGCGTGTCGAGCTGGCTGAACGGCGCGGACGCCGGCTTCTACATCATGCTGACCGGCTTTGCTGTCATTATCTTCATGATCACGGGCTGGTTTGGCACGGTTATCAACGAGAGTGTTGGCGGCTTGTACAACGCGCAAGTTGATAAGTCGTTCCGACAAGGTATGTTCTGGTTCATCTTCTCGGAAGTCATGTTCTTCGCGGCTTTCTTCGGCGCCTTATTCTACGCCCGTAACATGTCCATTCCGTGGCTGGGTGGCGAGAGCAACAACTTCTTCACCAACCTGTTGCTTTGGGAGGGCTATGAAAGCACCTGGCCGAGCAATGGGCCGGGTAACGTTGGTGGTGACTACGAAGTAATGCCGCCATTGGGCTTGCCGCTGATCAACACCGCATTGCTGTTGACGAGCTCGATCACCATTACGATCGCTCATCACGCTTTGCTCGCAGGCAAACGTGCGCAGCTGACCGCGTTTCTTGCGGCAACCTTCGTTCTCGGGTTTATCTTCGTATACCTGCAGGGTGTCGAGTACATCGAGGCTTACGAGCATCTGAACCTCAAGCTGACGACGGGCATTTATGGTTCAACATTCTTTATGTTGACCGGCTTCCACGGTATGCACGTAACCATCGGCGCGATCATGTTGACAGTGATCTGGTTCCGCGTTTTAAAAGGTCACTTTTCGAGCGACAACCACTTCGCCTTTGAGGCCGTGGCCTGGTATTGGCATTTTGTGGACGTCGTTTGGGTCGGCCTGTACGTCTTCGTCTACTGGATGTAGCTCTATAAGGTGGATATAAGGTGACAGTGACCTTATAGGGTCTTGTCATATAAGGTCACTGTCACCTTATATAGCCAAAGTAGTAGGATCCAAGCAGAAACAG
>CAZMRZ010000019.1:0-37810 GCA_964568835.1 uncultured Woeseiaceae bacterium
TTGAGGCCCTTGAAATCCGTCAGATTTTCGGCGTCATAGCCACGACGACTCAGCAAGATAATCATGCCGAAGGCACCAGCGGCCGCAACCACGTAGGTCAGTGTGTAGAACAGTGCTGCAGCGTTGCCCTGCTCCGTTCCGCAGAACAATGCCAGCAGGATGAAGCCAACGTGAGCGATGGTCGAATAACCGAGCATGCGTTTGATGTTCGTTTGTGCGATCGCGACGAAGTTTCCGACCAGTAACGACAGGACCGCGATCACCAGGATCATCGCCGCCCAAGTGTCGTGTAACTGACCCAGACCATCGACGAGGATGCGCAGGAACAGCGCCAGGGCCGCGAGCTTCGGGGCTGATGCGATGTACAGCGTTACTGGTGTGCGTGCGCCCTGATAGACGTCAGGCAGCCACATATGAAACGGCACTGCACCGAACTTGAACCCGATACCAACGATCAGGAAAGCGAGTCCGAACCAAAGCGGCAAGCTATTCAGCGAAGGATCAGCGCTGATGGCCGCAGCGATCTCATGGAATTGCAGACTTCCGGTCACGCCGTACACCCACGAGATTCCGTACAACAAACAACCCGATGCGATGGCACCCAGGATGAAGTACTTCATCGCCGCTTCGGCCGAGGTGACGTTGTTTCGATCGATGGCGACAAGCGCATAAAGTGACAATGCGAGTGTCTCAAGACCGAGATACATGGTCAGCATGCTGTTGGCCGACATCATGATCATCATGCCGAGAAGACCAATCAAACCCAGCAGATAGAACTCGCCTTTGTGAATCTCGTTCGCACGCAGATAGTCACGCGAATACAGGAACGCAATGCCAACAAAAATGACCGCAGCAATTTTGAGTATCTGCGACAGCGGATCACTTACGTAGCTGCCACTGAAGATCACCGTACGAACGTCCGGCGCGGTCGCGTTCAGCACCAGCAACATCGCGGCCAGTGCAAGAATGCTAATCCAGAATGTCCGCACGCGATTCTCATCATCGATAAACAGATCCGCGATCAACACGACGCAAATGAGTCCCAAGAGGGTCATTTCCGGTGCAGCAACTAAGTAATCCATCAAATTCATAACGTGACCTGTCAGAGCTTCGACTGCCCGACCTGTTCGACTAGCTGTTCAATTGTGACGTTCATCATGTCAACCAATGGCGCTGGCCACAGTCCAACAAGAAGAACACTAATAGCGAGGATGGCGAGGACGATAAACTCGCGTGCGTTGAGATCTTTCAGAGCTGCGACGTTGTCGTTTGCCACCTTGCCGTAGATGACTCGTTTCACCATCCACAAGGTATAAGCAGCGCCGAGGATCAATGTGCTCGCCGCGAGGAATGCATACCAGAAGTTCGCTTTGAAGCTGGCAATGATCACCATGAACTCACCCACGAACCCGGAGGTTCCTGGCAGGCCGGCATTCGCCATGGCGAACAGCACCATAAACGCCGCGTAGACCGGCATCGTGTTCGCCACACCACCGTAGTCCGCGATTTCACGACTGTGAACGCGGTCATACAACACGCCGACGCACAGGAACATCGCGCCGGAGATCAGACCGTGCGAAATCATCTGGATCATGCCACCGGTAATACCGAGCCCGGCGCCCATGCCGCCATCGAACGACCACAGAATGAACAGACCGAGTGTGACAAAGCCCATGTGCGCGATGGATGAATAGGCGATCAGCTTCTTCATATCTTTTTGCATCAAAGCGACGAAGCCGATGTAGACGACCGCGATCAACGACAATGCGATCATCATGCCTGCAAAGTATTCGCTGCCATCCGGGACAATCGGCAGGGATAATCGAATAAAGCCGTAGCCGCCCATTTTCAACATGATCGCGGCAAGAATGACGGAGCCGCCAGTCGGCGCCTCAACGTGCGCATCCGGCAACCAGGTGTGAACCGGCCACATCGGTACTTTCACCGCGAACGCCAGCAAGAATCCGACGAAGATCAGTTTCTGGGCGGTTAGCGTCAGAGGCGCGTCCATGAAGCCGAACAGATCAAATCCACCGGTTTGCCCGTACAGGTAGATAAACGCTACCAGCATCAGGACTGAGCCGAGGAATGTGTAGAGGAAGAACTTGAGCGTCGCATAAACACGCCGCTCACCACCCCAGACACCGATAATCAGGAACATCGGAATCAGCATCGCTTCCCAGAACACGTAGAACAGCAACGCATCGAGCGCTGAAAATACGCCGATCATCAGTCCTTCAAGGATCAGGAATGCCGCGAAATACTGTGCCGGACGATCTTTGATCGTGTCCCAACCCGAGATGACCACCAACGGCGTTATGAACGTCGTCAGCAGAATCAGAGGCGCTGATATTCCATCGACGCCGAGCGAATAGAACGCGTTGAGTGACGGGACCCAGGCTTCTTTCTCTGTGAACTGCATGCCGGTCGCGGCGTTATCGAAACCGGCATAAAGCAAAATGCTAATCAGGAATGTGAGCACGGATACAAACAGAGCTGAAATTCGCATCATTCCGGCCCGCGAGGACGCTGCGTCGCTGTCATCACCGATAACAATCAGCAATGCACCACCGATGATCGGTAGCCAGATCAGAATACTTAAGATATGTTGCGAGAATTCCATTGTCGTCGCTACCGTAACCAGATCAGCCAACCGAGTAACGCGGTCAGTCCGATAATCATTGCGAATGCATAGGTATAGAGATAGCCAGTCTGAATCTGGCGCATCACGCCTGCCAGTCGACCCACTGTCCGTGCTGTTCCATTGACGAGAATGCCGTCAATGACGAGCTCATCGCCCTTCTTCCAAAGGAATGTTCCGATAGCTCGCCCACCACCTGCAAAACCCTTGATCCAAAGATCGTCAAAGTAATATTTTCGATCAAGCAGGTTATAGACGCCGGACATCTTGCTCTTGATCGTCTCCGGAAGGTCCGGCCGATGCAGGTACAAGAACCAGGCAACAAATACACCACTGGCGGCGAGCCAGAATACAGGCGTCATCACAGCATGTTGAAGCAACGCCAGACTGCCATGCCAGTCATGCGCCGCAAGACCGGTATCGGCTTTGCTTTCGGCGACGAAAATAGCATCGCCGAAATAGTCCTTAAACAAAACGGGACCCACCGTAAACCAACCAATGATCGCAGACGGTATCGCGAGCATAATCAACGGCACGGTCACAACCGCCGGTGTTTCATGCAGGTGCGACTTGGAAGCTGCATCCATCCGTTCTTCGCCATGGAAAACCAGGAAGAACATGCGGAAGGAATACAGGGCGGTAACAAAGACGCCGAGTAAGACACTGAGATAGGCGATCCAGTAAACCGCGCCCTGCCCTTGCCAGTGCGATTCCTTAACCGCCTCGATGAGCAAGTCCTTCGAGAAGAACCCGCTGGTTCCCGGGAAGCCGATCAACGCCAGCGATCCGATCAATGCGGTCCAATAGGTTATCGGCATGTACTTCCTGATGCCGCCCATCTTGCGGATGTCCTGTTCATGGTGCATCGCAATGATCACCGAACCGGCTGCAAGGAATAACAAGGCCTTAAAGAATGCGTGCGTCATCAAGTGGAATATCGCTGCACTGTAAGCAGAAGCTCCCAACGCAACGGTCATGTAACCCAGCTGCGATAAGGTCGAGTAGGCGACGACGCGTTTGATGTCGTTTTGAACGATTCCGAGCAGGCCCATGAAGAATGCCGTTATCGATCCGATGACGATGACGAAGCCCAGCGCCGTGGTCGACAACTCAAACAGCGGCGACATACGTGCCACCATGAATATGCCTGCGGTAACCATCGTGGCCGCGTGGATCAACGCAGAAATCGGCGTTGGGCCTTCCATCGAATCCGGCAGCCACACATGCAGTGGCGCTTGTGCCGACTTACCCATTGCACCGATGAAAAGCAGGATGCAAATGACGGTCATCGCATTCCACGGCGTGCCCGGGAATATTTCGATGCTCTGGCCCGCTACCGACTCCGCCTGACCGAACACGGTCGCGTAATCCAGCGAACCCGTGAACGCCACAACGCCGGCGATACCCAGAATGAAACCGAAGTCGCCAACACGGTTGACAAGGAACGCCTTGAGATTGGCGAAGATCGCCGTCTCTTTCTTAAACCAGAAACCGATCAGCAGGTACGACACCAGGCCAACGGCCTCCCAGCCGAAGAACAGTTGCAGGAAGTTGTTGGACATGACCAACATCAGCATCGCGAACGTAAACAGCGATATGTAGCTGAAGAAGCGCTGGTAGCCCGGATCCTCATGCATGTAGCCGATGGTGTAGATGTGAACCATCAGCGATACGAATGTCACCACGCACATCATCAAGGCTGTCAGTCGGTCAACGAGGAAGCCGACTTCCATTCGCAGTCCGTCTGTTACGGCCCAAGTGTAGACGCTGATATTCTCGGCCGCCGCGCCACCCCAGAACATTTCTTTGAGGACCAGCATCGACAGAACGCAGGCCGTACCCACACCCGCAATAGTTACCCAATGGGAACCTGCGCGGCCGATCGATTTGCCAGCGAGGCCAGCAATGATTGCTGCCGCGAGCGGTGCCAATACGATTGTCAGGTAATAGTTGTACATATCAGCCCTTCAACGTATTCAGCTCTTGCACCGCAATCGATCGTTTGTTGCGGAACAACACAACGAGGATCGCGAGGCCGATTGCTGCTTCTGCTGCTGCAACCGTCAGTATGAAGAAAACGAAGACCTGGCCCGTCTCGTCACCGAGATAGCGAGAAAACGCAATGAAATTAAAGTTCACGGCCAGCAACATGAGTTCGATACACATCAAGAGCAGGATCAGGTTGCGGCGATTGATAACGATGCCGGCGATACTCAGGACGAAGAGCATGGCCGCTAGTGTCAGATAGTGCTCGAGACCGATCATTGCTTCTTCTCCGCATCCATCTTGACGATTCGCACGCGATCTTTGGCCCGAACGGCGACCTGCGCGGCAATATCCTGCACTTTCAGGCCCGGTCGCTTACGCATTGTTAGTGTGATTGCTGCGACGATCGCGAGTAGCAAGATAACGGCTGCTATCTCGAACGCATAAACATGCTCGGTATAGAGCACCGCACCCAGAGCTTTGGTGTTGCTGTAGCCCTCGGGCGTCGGGGCGAACCCGGTTGTGCCTGTAACACCCTGGCCCCGTAGCCAGATCAGTTGCATGAGTTCGATGACCATTAACAACGCGACCCCAATACCGACCCACGCATAACGCGCTATGCCACGTTTGGCCGCTTCGATGTTGACGTCGAGCATCATGACCACAAACAGGAACAGCACCATTACCGCGCCGACGTAGACAAGCACCAGGACAATCGCGAGGAACTCGGCTTCGGCCATTAGCCACAGAATCGCGCTTTGGAAAAATGTCAGCACCAGGAACATGACCGAGTGCACGGGATTTCGCGAAAAAACCACGCCCAGAGCCGCGCCCAACATGACGGCGGCAAATAAATAAAACAAAACTGACTGCAGCATCATTTCTCGTCCTACCGATACTTTGCGTCGGCTGCTTTATCAGCGGAAATCATGGCTTCGTATTTGTCGCCAACCGCAAGCAGCTTGTCTTTAGTCATGATGTTTTCGCCCGGGGCTTCCATGTGGTACTCGTGGATGCGTGTTTCAACAATCGCATCAACGGGACAAGCCTCTTCGCAAAAACCGCAATAAATACATTTGAACAAGTCGATGTCATAGCGCGACGTACGTCGTGTGCCGTCGTCGCTAACGTCCGACTCAATCGTGATAGCCAATGCAGGGCAAACGGCCTCGCACAATTTGCAGGCGATACAACGTTCTTCGCCATTCGGATACCGACGCAACGCATGCAGGCCACGAAAGCGAGCCGACTGAGGTGTCTTCTCATCCGGATACTCAAGCGTCAGACTTTTCTTGAAGAACTGGCGTTGCGTGACGGCCAGCCCCTTGAGCAATTCCCACAACGCGAACGTCTTTATGTAACTAATGATTCGATTCATCGTCTTAAGCGCCCAATCCTGACCATGGACCCACCTGGAACCAGACCATAGCCCCTTCCACGGCGATCCACACGATCGTTACAGGTATAAATATCTTCCAGCCCAGACGCATGATCTGGTCATAGCGGTAACGCGGAAACGTCGCGCGGAACCAGAAGAACGTGTACATGAAGATGCACATCTTGGCGAACAACCAATGCAGGCCGCCAGTCACAATCAGACCAATGACCGGAATGTCCGCAAGCGGCGCGAGGAATGCGAGTCCTTCAAACGGTGACGCCCAGCCACCCAGGAAGAAAATCGCGGTTAGCGTCGAAATAAGCACCATGTTTGCGTATTCCGCGAGGAAGAACACGGCAAACGCTACGCCCGAGTATTCAACGTGGAACCCAGCTACGATTTCGGACTCACCTTCAGCAACGTCAAACGGTGCGCGGTTCGTCTCTGCGACGCCTGAGATCCAATAAACAACAAACAGCGGGAACAGCGGGATCAGGAACCATTGGGAAAAACCACCTGCCTGCGCCATCACGAGGTCGCCGAGATTCAGGCTGCCGCCGGCCATCAAGACGCCAACCAACGCAAAACCCATCGCGATTTCGTAGGCAACAATTTGAGCCGCGGATCGCATCGCGCCAAGTAACGCGTATTTTGAATTGGTCGCCCAACCGGCAAGAATGACGCCGTAGACGCCGACTGATGTCAGCGCCAGTACATACAACAGACCCGCATTGATATCTGCAATCACGTACCAGTCATTCAGTGGGATAACGGCCCAGGTTGCGAGCGCCGGTATCAACGACAGCAATGGAGCGATAACGAACAGGAACTTGCTCGACTGCGACGGCACGACGACTTCTTTGATCAGTAGTTTGATCACATCGGCAAATGGCTGACCCAGTCCAAGCGGTCCCACGCGGTTTGGACCAACGCGCGCCTGCATGCTGCCGATAACTTTGCGTTCAAAGTAGGTTGAGAACGCAACGATCAAAATAACCGCAATCAATACGAACAGGATTTTCCAGGTCGTGACGGTCAGATACTGAATCCACTCCGGCAGGGTGTAAAAAACGCCGAGCCCCCAGTCGATCCAGTTGTTGAGGAAATCAGGAATGAAATCAGCCATCACTGTCACCTGCAGCGCGCTTCGCTGATAGCGTCAGTTGCAATGCCTTGGCGCGACGAACCACACCATCGACCGCGTAGATCGAAGTATCGACTTCATCGGCGGGCGCATCGGCACCGTTCGGTTTCGGCAGCTTCCCGCCCGACTTGTAAGCACCGGCATCGACATCACCAAGTACCGATTTGAATTCAGCCAGAATGTCCTCGCTGGTGACGTAGTCAAAGCCCTCGGCGTCCGTCAAATTGCCCAGCACCCGAAGCACCTTCCAGCACGGACGCGACTCACCAACCGGGTTGGCGACGCCGCCAAAACTCTGCCAGGTACCCGCCGCATTCACATACGTTCCGGATGTCTCTGCAAACGTGCCGATCGGCAACAACAGGTCCGCAGCGTCGAGCAATGCCTCGGACACAAACGGTGTCAATGCGACGACAAAGTTTTGCTTAGCGAGTTTCTCGCTGGCATCGGATGTTGCGTAAATATCGCAGTCAGGTTCAACATTAACGAGAACCACCGCATCAAGATCGCTGTCGACCATCGATGCGACATCGAGGCCTGCCGTCTCGCGAGAAGCGCCACCGACGGTCCGATGCGGCAATAAGCCAGCCAGGCTTGCACCGGCGGCATTGGGGCCTTTGGTAATAATTCCGAGTTTTGCGCCCGTCGCGTCAGCTATCGCAGCAGCCAGCGCTCGAACCGCGGAATACGCAGCATGGCCTCCGGCGATTACTCCGAGAAGGACCAGAGCATCCTCGGCATCATTGAGCGAAGCCGCGATTCGTTTCTGCGCGTCGCTGGGTGTTACTCCAGAACAAAGATCAGAAACTGCGTCTGACTTTGCGCCGGCAGCAACAGCGATTCCGGCAAGCAACTCAACCAAGCCTGCTCCGGACGCATAATCCGCAACATCGAAAAAGTATTCGTATTCGGTGGAGTTGGCGAAGCTTATCTGCGCGCCGTTGAGCGCCGCTTTACGCAATCGATGCGCGATGATCGGAGCTTCTGCGCGTACATTGGAACCCGCGACCAAAACAGTTTTTTGTTGCTCAATATCATCGACACCGCAACCCAGTCCTTCGTATACCGGGTCATTCACCTGATCCGACGTGTCGCGTCGATGCGTCCTGTGATCAATATTGGCCGTACCGAGGTGAGTCGCCAATTGCGAAAGCAAATAGGCTTCCTCAACCGTTGCCGACGACGACGCGATGATGCCAACTTTGTCACTATCTGCCGACTTCAAAGCCTCAGCCGCACGCGCGAGCGCATCCGACCATTCGATAGCGGCCCACTCTCCATCAACTTTGATCTGCGGAGCCAACAGCCGGTCAGGACTGTAAATACCTTCGTAGCTAAAGCGATCACGATCCGAAATCCAGGCTTCATTGATCGATTCATTATCCCGGGGAACGATACGCTTTATCGTGCCACGCAATACGTGTGCGTAGAGATTCGAACCGACGCAGTCGTGCGGTGACACCGTCTCGCGCTGGACCATCTCCCATGCACGAGCGCTGTAACGGTAGGGTTTGTTGTTCAACGCACCAACCGGGCACAAATCGATGATATTGGCGGACAGCTCGTGATCGACGTTTTGTTCGACGTAGGTCGAAATCTTGACGTCCTCTCCACGCCCCATTGTTCCAAGTTGCGGGAATCCCTGAACCTCGTCTCCGAAACGAACGCATCGCGTGCAGTGAATGCATCGCGTCATATCAGTAGAGACGAGCGGACCGATATCTTTGTCCTTAACAACGCGTTTGCCGTCGTTATAGCGTGAGATATCGCGACCGTAGCCCATCGCCAGATCCTGCAATTCGCACTCACCGCCCTGATCGCAAATCGGGCAATCCAATGGATGGTTGATCAGCAAGAACTCCATCGTCGCCTTTTGTGCGGCAATGGCACGCGGCGACTTGGTAAAGATCTTCATGCCTTCGTTGATTGGCTGAGCACAAGCCGGAATCGGTTTCGGAGCACCCTCGATATCGACGAGGCACATACGGCAGTTCGCCGCGATGCTTAATTTTTCGTGGTAGCAAAAACGCGGAACATAAGCGCCGACGTTATCGGTAACTTCGATGACCATCTGGCCTCTGCGACCCTCGACCGGTTTGCCATCAACTTCAATGTTTACGATATCGTCACTCATAGCGATTACGCAGCAGCCTTAGTCGGATCGTCAACGATGCTTCGACCGTTGTTGCGGATCATGTATTCGAATTCGTGGAGATAGTGTTGCAGGAAGCTCTGCACGGGCCATGCGGCTGCGTCGCCCAACGCGCAAATCGTATGTCCTTCGATCTTATTCGCGACGTCAACGAGCTTCGCAAGATCAGCCTCTTCACCCTTGCCTTCGACAATGCGAGTCAACATTCGGTACAGCCAGCCGGTGCCTTCACGACACGGCGTGCATTGACCACAAGACTCCGCCATATAGAAGCGCGAGATTCGACGCAGCACTTTGACCATGCAGGTCGTCTCATCCATGATCATCACGGCGCCCGTTCCGAATGATGAGCCGGCCTGTTGCAACGACGTGTAGTCCATCGTGCAATCCATAATTATTTCTGCCGGTAAAACCTTGCACGAAGATCCGCCAGGGATGACCGCCTTCAGCTTGCGACCTTTCCAGACGCCACCGCAGATTTCCTCGAGCAGATCTTTGAATGGAATCCCCATCGGTAATTCGTAGTTACCCGGTTTTTCGACGTGGCCGGAAACTGAAAACTGTGCCGTGCCGCCAGAACCTTCCGGACCAAGGCCCGCGAACCAGCCAGCACCTTTTCGGATGATCGTCGGGACGCTGGCGATACTCTGCGTGTTGTTAATCGTCGTGGGCTTGCCGTACAGACCAAAGTTTGCGGGAAACGGCGGTTTGAAACGTGGTCGGCCTTGCTTGCCCTCAAGTGACTCGAGCAGCGCGGTCTCTTCACCACAGATGTAAGCTCCGGCGCCGATGAAACCGTGGATATCGATATCGATGCCGCTGCCCTGAATGTTCTTACCGAGCAAACCGGCGTCGTATGCCTCTTTGACCGCCGCCTCAAACCGGGGGAACGGCTCATCCATGAATTCGCCACGCACATAGTTGTAAGCAACCGTTGCGCCCATTGCGTAGGCCGCAATTGCCATTCCCTCGACCAGCGCATGCGGGTTGTATCGCAACACTTCCCGATCGTGACAGGTGCCTGGCTCGCTCTCGTCGGAATTGACGACGAGGTATTTCTGTACGTCGCTGCCCTTCGGCATGAAGCTCCACTTCAACCCGGTCGGGAAGCCCGCTCCACCGCGACCACGCAGACCCGACGCTTTGACCTCATCGATAATCAGCTCTGGTGTCAGCTTCCCCGCCAGAATTTTTCGCCAGGCTTGATAACCGTCGTGTTTCTCGTACGTCGCGAACGTCCACGACTCATCTGAGCCGAAGGTGTTGAAGCAAACCAGATTCTGTTCGTAGGCCATTAGTCGAGCCCATCCAGAATTTCGTCGACCTGTTCTTTCGTCAGATTCTCGTAGTATTTGTGATTGATCATCATCGCCGGCGCACCACAACACGCGGCTATACACTCTTCCTCTTGTTTGAGGAAGATCTTGCCGTCGTCCGTGCTTTCGCCGAGCTTGATACCGAGTTTGTCTTCGACATGATCAACAATGTCATCGGCGCCGCGAAGCATGCAGGACACATTCGTACAAATCGCGACTTCGTTGCGTCCAACTTCTTTCGTCTGGAACATCGAATAGAAGGTCGCGACTTCATAGACCTGCATGGTTGGCAGATCGAGATACTCGGCAACCGCGTTCATTTGCTCGGCAGTCACAAAACCGTGATTCTCGTGTTGCACAGCATGCAATGCACTGATGACGGCTGAGCGCTGTCGATCTTCCGGGAATCGCGCTTTCCAATGTTCGATTTCATCTTTAACGTGCGCGGACAGTTCGTAATTCATCGGTCGACCTCCCCGAATACGATGTCCTGCGTGCCGATCACGGCAACAACGTCAGCAAGCATATGGCCTTCTACCATTTCTGACATCGCAGACAGATGTGCAAAGCCAGGTGCGCGAATCTTTACGCGATAGGGCTTGTTCGCACCGTCCGAAACAATGTAAACGCCAAACTCGCCTTTCGGATGTTCAACCGCTGCGTATGCCTCGCCTTCCGGCACACAGTAACCTTCGGTGAATAATTTGAAGTGATGAATAAGCGATTCCATATCGTCTTTCATCTCGACACGGCTCGGCGGCGTAATTTTGTGGTCTTCAGCGATTACAGGACCGGGATTGTCACGCAGCCAGTCCACACATTGTTTGACGATACGATTGGACTGTCGCATTTCCTCTACTCGTACGAGGTAGCGGTCATAGCAGTCGCCGTTAACGCCCACCGGAATATCGAAATCCAATAGGTCGTAAACATCGTAGGGTTGTTTCTTGCGCAGGTCCCATTCAACGCCGGAACCGCGCAGCATTGGGCCGGTGAATCCGAGTTGCATCGCCCGCTCTGGTGAGACGACCGCGATGTTGACCGTGCGTTGTTTCCAGATTCGATTGTCTGTGAGCAATGTTTCGTATTCGTCAACACACTTGGGAAAGCGTGCTGTGAAGTCCTCAATGAAATCCAACAATGAGCCTTCGCGAACCGAGTTCATTCGATCCAGGACCTTCTTGCTGCGAAACTTCGATTCCGCATACTTGGGCATCGTCTCAGGCAGATCCCGATACACACCGCCCGGTCGATAGTAGGTGGCGTGCATACGGGTACCTGAAACCGCCTCGTAGCAGTCCATCAGATCCTCACGCTCACGAAAACAGTACAAGAACATCGTCATCGCGCCGATATCAAGCCCGTGCGCTCCCAGCCACATGAGGTGATTCAGAATTCGCGTAATCTCGTCGAACATCACCCGGATATACTGAGCCCGAGTGGGCACCTCGATGCCCAGCAATTTTTCGATAGCCATGACATAGCCATGCTCGTTACACATCATCGATACGTAATCGAGCCTGTCCATGTAACCGATGCTTTGATTATACGGTTTGGTCTCCGCCAGTTTTTCTGTTCCGCGGTGCAACAGTCCAACGTGCGGGTCGGCCTTTTGAATGGTCTCGCCCTCTATTTCGAGCACCAGGCGCAAAACACCGTGTGCCGCAGGGTGCTGCGGGCCGAAGTTCATCGTATAACTTTGAATCTCAGCCATCGTTGTTCGCGTCCTTGAGGTCGGCTGAATAACGGTTGTCGTCGCGAATGACGCGAGGTACCAACGTCCGAGGTTCGATGCTTACTGGCTTGTAAACCACACGCCCTTCTTCGGCGTCGTAGCTGACTTCGACATTCCCCATTATCGGAAAGTCTTTGCGGAACGGATGACCGATAAATCCGTAGTCGGTCAGAATGCGTCGCAAGTCCGGGTGCCCGTCGAAGAGAATGCCGTAGAGATCGAAGACCTCTCGCTCAAACCAGTTGGCACCGTTCCAGATATCGACGACCGACTTGACCAAAGGCGGATTCGACGTGCCCGTGTAGACACGCAGACGCAGCCGAATGTTGTTCTGGATCGACAGCAGGTGGTAAACCACCGCAAAGCGCTTTGGATCAAACTCATCCGCTTCGTCCAGGATTACCGGCTGGCGCTCAACACCCCGACTAAAACCCGTTCCGGTCGCGCTGTTTGTCGTCCACTCGTCACTGCCGTAGCTGAGGTAATCAACACCGCAGACATCCACCAGCATCTCAAAACCAAAATCAGCCTCGTTTCGAAGCGCGGTGGCAACCTTGGTCAGGTCGTCCTTGTCGAGTTCGTAGGTTAGCTCGCGGCACGACGATGCCACACGATTCATCTGCTCGCCGAAACGCGCGTCGATCTTGCTCGCTAATGTATCTATTGGGCTGCTCATGTTATCGCGCGATCGTACTGGTGCGTCGTATCTTGTTTTGCAACTGCATAAGACCGTAAATCAGGGCTTCGGCGGTTGGCGGACAACCTGGGACGTAGACGTCAACGGGCACAATGCGATCGCAACCTCGAACAACAGAATAAGAATAGTGATAGTAGCCGCCGCCATTTGCGCAGGACCCCATGGATACAACCCAACGCGGTTCCGGCATCTGGTCATAGACCTTGCGCAGCGCCGGCGCCATCTTGTTAGTCAGGGTTCCGGCGACAATCATGCAGTCGGACTGTCGAGGACTGGGGCGGAAGATAATGCCAAAACGATCAAGATCGTATCGGGCTGCTCCGGCCTGCATCATTTCGACGGCGCAGCACGCCAGGCCAAAGGTCATTGGCCACAGCGAACCGGTGCGCGCCCAGTTCATCACTGAATCGACGCTCGTGACAACAAAGCCTTGCTTTTGCAGGCTGCCGCCTGCCGCCTTCGCACTGCCCTCGGGGGGGGTGGCCTCAGCCGTATTGCCTAATCCCACTCGAGCGCCCCTTTCTTCCATTCGTAGATAAATCCGACCACGAGAATGGCAAGAAACAGCGCCATGGCCAGCAAACCGAACTTCCCGACGCTATCCAGAGACACCGCCCAGGGAAACAGGAATGCAATCTCAAGATCAAAAATAATGAACAGGATCGCGACGAGATAGTAGCGAACGTCGAATTTCATCCGCGAATCATCAAAGGCTTCGAATCCGCATTCATAGGGCGACAATTTCGCGTCATCCTTCTGCCCGCTACCGATGAGAAATCCAAGTCCCAGCAACAGCAAACCGATGCCGGCCGCGATGCCTAAAAAGATCAGAATGGGAAGATATTCTTGCAGCATGATTGTTTTTATTGCCTGGCAGGTGTCGCGACTGTTTTTGCTCTCAAATCAGCGCGGCATTGTATCAGCCAATGCAGCGCCGAATACACCCCTTTTCGCATAGGTACTTATTTCGATTGAAACAAAAAAAATCGGCCTGTAGCACACTCAATGCCAGCAGGCCGATCTTGTTGTTTGGTGCTCTGAGCGAGACTCGAACTCGCACGGCTTGCGCCACTGCCCCCTCAAGACAGCGTGTCTACCAATTCCACCACCAGAGCGGTCTATCTAGTTGCTATGCCGAATGATTATAAGACCAATCGGCGAGCCTGTTGTTAATCCTGGCCCTCGCCCGATTCGTCCGTCATCGGCTCTTCCAGTGCGGGCAAATCGGCACTGTCGTCCGCGTTCACGCCGTCAGCTGACTCAAGCGCTGGCAAATCGGATTCCACCGACTCGACAGCCTCTTCAACCGCTGGCGCATCATCGATAATGCTGCTCGGAGCGGAGGAGGACTGACTGCTCAAGTAAGCCAGAGTCAGGCTGGTGACGAAAAAGGCCGTCGCGCAGACTGCCGTTGCTCTTGAAAAGAAGCTACCGGATCCGCGAGCACCGAAAACCGTTCCCGATGCGCCGGCGCCGAATGCCGCGCCTGCGTCTGCGCCTTTACCGCGCTGCAGTAGTACCAGCACGATGATCAGCAATGCGATCAACGTATGACCGATAAGTACCGCTTTTTGTATTGTGTCCATTAAATTCTCAGTTTCATCTATTTCTTGATTTCCAAAGTCGCTGCTGCCTGCGCAATAGCCAGAAAATCTACCGCCTTAAGTGATGCGCCGCCAATAAGCCCGCCATCAATATCGGGCATGCTCAACAGTCCCGGCGCATTTTCGCCTTTCATGCTGCCGCCGTACAGAATTTGTACCTTTTCGGCCAATTCCGCATCGTGCGCCGCCAAACGAGCCCGGATATGCTTATGCACGTCCTGCGCCTGCTCTGGCGACGCTGTCATTCCAGTGCCTATCGCCCAAACAGGCTCATAGGCGATTACTGCTTCGGCAAAGGCCGCTATCCCGGCCGTATTCAAAACAGCATCAAGCTGTTCATCAATGATCTGTTCGGTCGTGCCCGCTTCGCGCTCTTCGAGCGATTCGCCAACACACAGTATTGGTGTTACCCCGGCCGCCTGTGCTGCCGCAAATTTCGCGGCGACCTGCTCGCTCGTTTCACCGTAGATCGCGCGCCGTTCAGAATGACCAACGATCACATACTCACAACCCACGTCTTTCAGCATCGAAGGTGCCGTTTCGCCGGTAAACGCGCCCGATTCATGCTCAGAAACGTTCTGCGCGCCCAAAGCGACCTTTGACCCCGCAACCAGACCGGCGATTGACGCCAGGTACGGAAACGGCGGACACACCAAAAGGCGAAAACCGCTGCCTTCCGGCAAGCCTTCAACTATTCCGGATACCAGAGCTTCGTTGGCGGCAGTGCCGCCATTCATCTTCCAGTTGCCAGCAACAAGAAATTCACGCATTTAAATAAGGTTCCAGAGGTCGGAAGGCGCGCAAGGATACCGGGGCTTTCACGGCAAATCAACGCACAAAACGCTTAGGCCGCCGCCTATCTGCCGGCGGAGTCGGCAACAACGGCGGCCAGCCGATCGGCAATGTTCACAACCTGTTGGTGATCTTGCCCCTCAACCATGACCCGAATAACAGGCTCGGTGCCTGAAGCCCGCAGTACCACACGGCCAGTATCCGCCAATTCAGCCTCAGCCGCCGCGACGGCAGACTGTATTTCTTCCGACGAATCCAGGTCCAGCTTGCTGCTCGTCCTCACATTCACCATGGTTTGCGGGTATTTCGGCATGCCCGATGCCAGTTCGGACAAGGGCTTGCCCGTTTCCTTCATGATCGTCAATACCTGCAGCGCACAGATCAGGCCGTCACCGGTCGTGGCTTTGTCGAGCATAATCATGTGCCCTGATGTCTCGCCACCGATGATGCCTCCGGTTTCCCTGAGGACCTCCAGGACGTAGCGATCGCCGACATTCGCGCGAGTAAATTCGATGTTTTCGGCCTTCAATGCGTTTTCCAGCCCGAGATTGCTCATCACGGTACCGACAACCGGTCCTTTGAGTTCGCCTTTTCGATGGCGAGATGTCGCTAATATGTAGAGTAGTTGATCGCCATCGATGAGCTGCCCGCTCTCGTCGACCATGATCAGGCGGTCGCCATCACCGTCCAGCGCAACGCCCACGTTGGCATGCAATGCCGGAACCGTGAGCTGCAACAGGTCGGGCTCCGTTGAGCCACAACCATCGTTGATGTTCTTGCCGTTGGGTGAACAGCCAATCGGAATCACGTCCGCGCCGAGGTTACCCAGGGTGCGGGGACCGACCTTATAGCCGGCACCATTAGCCCCATCAAACACGACTTTAAGCCCTGCAAAATCCATATCCTCGGGAACACTCGCGGCGCAGAACTCCTGATAGCGAATACGAGCCGTATCGATACGTTTGGCCTTACCCAATGATTGGGAACTCAATGTGATTGCCGGGTTCTTCAGATGCTCCTCAATTTTTCGCTCGATTTCATCGGTGAGCTTGGATCCCGAGCGGTCGAAGAATTTTATACCGTTGTCTGAATAGGGATTATGCGAAGCACTGATCACCACACCCAGGTCCGCGTCGAACTCCTGCGTCAATCGGGCAATTCCCGGCGTGGGCAACGGGCCGATCAGTAAAACGTCAGCACCTGCGGCGACGAATCCAGCCTCAAGCGCGGACTCGAACATGTAGCCCGACAATCGGGTGTCTTTTCCGATAACAACGGTGCCGCCCGCCGGGACCAGGACCTGTGCCGCAGCGCTGGCCAGCCGCATCGCAAAATCGGCGGTCATCGGATCATCGCCGACTGTCCCGCGTACGCCATCTGTGCCGAAAAATTGCTTAGTCATCTGTCGCTTCCATTACCGCGCTCACTATCCGCAGCGCATCTACTGTCTCTTTGACGTCATGAGAACGCACAATTTGCGCTCCATTCATGACCGCGATCACCGCCGCCGAAACACTGCTCACCGTGCGGTCATTTACATCCCTGCCCGTCAACTCACCCAACGTCGACTTGCGTGACAATCCGACGAGCACTGGCAGGTCAAGCGCCCGCAATTGTCGCAGATTCGCAAGCAACTCGACATTGTGAATATGCGATTTTCCAAATCCGAAGCCAGGATCAACAATAATCAAATCGCGAGAAACGCCCGCTTCAACACATTGTTTAACCCTTTCACCGAGAAACTCTATGACCTCGGCCGTAACGTCGCCGTATTCGGGACTGTCTTGCATGGATCTGGGTCTGCCCTGCATGTGCATCAGGCAAACAGGAACTCCGAGTTCCGAGGCCGCATCGAGTGCCCCCGGCTCTTGAAGCGCCAATACATCATTGATCATTGCGGCTCCGGCCGAAATGGCCTGACGCATGACTGCCGGCTTGCTGGTATCAATCGATATCGGCAAATCGACGGTTTTGCTGACAGCCTCGATAATCGGCAGGACTCGGTCGAGTTCTTGCGCTTCGCTGACATCGTCCGCCCCGGGACGTGTCGACTCGCCGCCAATATCAATAATGGCGGCGCCGTCGTGAGCCATGCGTTCCGCATGTCTGCGCGCGATGTCGAGCTCGCCGAAACGCCCGCCGTCCGAAAAGGAATCGGGAGTGACGTTCAGAATACCCATTACCGCAGGGTTTGGGAGGCTAAAGGAGCCCAATTGCAGCACGCGGCTAGTGTTCTTGTGCAGGGCCACCGATCGTGCCGGCTGCATCCGAAGATTCCGCCGTGGCAGAACCGTCATCCGGACGTTTCGGGTCGACGGTGTCGTCCCAGTCTTCGGGCGGCTGCGGTTCTTTACCGTCCATAATGTCCTTGACCTGACTGGTGTCGATGGTCTCGAATTTCATGAGCGCTTTCGCCATTACGTGCAGTTTGTCGACATTCTCCCTGAGGATTTTGTCGGCACGCTGGTAGTTCGCGTCGATGATCTTGCGAACCTCTTCATCGATCGTATGTGCGGTATCGTCAGAGACCTGCTTATGCTGAGTCACTGATCGACCGAGGAAAACCTCGCCGTCGTCTTCGCTGTAGGTCAACGGTCCGAGTCGATCGGAAAGGCCCCACTTCGTGACCATGTTTCGAGCAATTTCTGTCGCGCGCTCGATGTCATTCGAGGCACCCGTCGTTACACCGTCCGGTCCATTGATCATTTCCTCGGCAATACGGCCGCCGAACAAAGTCGATATGTGACTCTGCAATCGTTGTTTTGAAGTGCTGTACCGATCTTCCTCGGGCAGATACATCGTTACACCCAAAGCCATGCCGCGCGGGATAATCGTTACTTTGTAAACAGGATCGTGTTCCGGCATCAGATACCCGACGATCGCATGGCCGGATTCGTGGTATGCCGTGTTGAGCTTCTCTTCTTCGCTCATGACCATCGAGCGTCGCTCGGTGCCCATCATTATTTTGTCTTTCGCCATCTCGAATTGCTGCATGCTGACGACGCGTTTGTCTTCGCGTGCGGCGAACAACGCGGCCTCATTGACGAGATTAGCCAAGTCTGCACCTGAGAAACCCGGTGTTCCGCGCGCGATAATGCCTGGTTTAACGTCATCGTCGAGAGGGACTTTGCGCATGTGCACTTTCAGGATTTGCTCGCGACCACGGATGTCGGGCAGCGGGACGACGACCTGACGGTCAAATCGACCTGGGCGAAGCAACGCCGGGTCCAAAACGTCTGGTCTGTTCGTCGCAGCGATAACAATAACGCCCTCGTTGCCTTCGAAACCGTCCATCTCAACCAACATCTGGTTCAGGGTTTGCTCACGTTCGTCGTGACCACCGCCGAGTCCGGCGCCGCGATGACGGCCAACCGCGTCAAGCTCATCAATAAAGATGATGCACGGCGCCTGTTTCTTCGCCTGCTCAAACATGTCGCGAACACGTGATGCACCAACGCCAACGAACATCTCAACGAAATCAGAACCGGATATTGTAAAGAAAGGTACTTTGGCTTCGCCGGCGATTGCTTTGGCCAGCAAGGTCTTACCGGTTCCTGGCGGACCTACCATCAATACGCCCTTGGGAATCTTGCCGCCCAGTCGCTGGAACTTGCTCGGGTCTTTCAGGAATTCGACGACCTCGGAAACCTCTTCCTTGGCTTCTTCCACGCCGGCAACATCCGCGAACGTGATGCCGACCTGATCCTCGCCGAGCAGCCTGGCTTTGCTCTTGCCAAATGACATGGCACCGCGACCACCGCCGCCGCCCTGCATCTGACGCATGAAATAAATCCAGACGCCTATCAATAGAAGAATCGGAAACGAGCTGATCAGCAACTGCCCGATCAGGCTTTGAGATTGAGGCTCAACCGCCGTAAACCGAACACCACTTTCGTCCAGCAAACCGATGAGCGTGTTGTTGTCGGTTTCCGGACTGATCGTATAGAAAGCGAGCGGAGTCGATCGACCGAAGTTAATTCTCTCCCCGTCAATTTCGGCGATAGCTACCTGGCCCGAACGGACCTGCGACAGGAATTCTGAATAGTCTTGTTTCTTCGGCTGCCCGGTGCTGACGCCCGACAAGCCCTGAACTACCGACAAAAGTACGACGATAATGACTATAAAGACCAGTATGTTTTTAGTTAGATCATTCACGATTTGACACTACACCAATTGATAATTTCTCGCTACCAAGTACACCTCGCGGCTACCGGCTCGAGAAGCTTTAGGTTTCATAACCTTTACACGCTCGAAAGACTTGCGTGTATCGATAACGAATTCGTCTATTCCTTCACCCTGAAAAACCTTGCAGACAAAGCTGCCGCCCGGCTTCAGCACCCGTCGTGCCAGATCCAGCGCCAATTCCACGAGATACATGGAACGTGGCTGGTCAACAACACGAGTGCCCGTAATATTGGGTGCGATATCACTCATTACAAGGTCCGCTTTACCATCGCCGACAGCCTCGAGCATTTGCTCAAAAACGGCGTCCTCCTGAAAGTCGCCCTGGATAAACTCGACGTCGGGCAACGAGTCCATTGGCAGGATATCTACCGCGATGATTCGCGCCCTGCCCTTTAACTTCTTGGTGACGTATTGACTCCAGCTACCCGGCGCCGATCCAACATCCACACAGACCATGTCCGGACGCAGAAACCGCTCTTTCTGATCAATCTGTTCCAGCTTATAAACCGCACGCGAACGCCATCCGTCCCGACGCGCCATTTGGACATAAGGGTCCTTTTCCTGGCGCTCACGCCAGCTACCGCCGGTGCGACGAGACTTACTCACGATTTAGTTCCCATCGGTACGGTTTCATTACTTCCACGCTGCTACACTTCGCGACCATGAACCTAAGTGAATCCCAAAAGAAATACTTGCGCGGCCGCGGCCACGATCTCAAACCTCTGATCATCGTCGGTGACGCCGGCCTGTCAGAGTCGTTACTGGCCGAATACGAGTCCACGCTGGCGCATCATGAACTCGTCAAAGTTAAGGTACGAGCGGCAGACCGCGAGTCCCGAGATGCGATGATCGCCCAACTCTGCAACCATCATTCCACGAGTTTGATTCAACGGATCGGAAACGTTGCACTGATATACAGACCCAACCATGACAAGAAGGCCGAAAAACGGCTCCGAATTCCATCAAGCTAGTCGTAACTAACTGCAATCACCTCGTAAGTCTTCTCGCCGTCCGGCGCATTAAACTCGACAACATCGCCTTCACTCTTACCGATTAAAGCCCGCGCAATCGGCGACGTATAGGAAATCAGGCCTGTATTGATATTGGCCTCATCCTGACCCACGATCCTGTACGTAATCTCTTTCTCGGTATCATCGTCCAGCAACTTCGCCGTCGCCCCGAAAATAACTTTCCCGCCGGCATCGATTTCGGTGACATCAATCACTTGCACGTGCGACAGCTTGCCCTCGAGCTCCTTGATTCGACCCTCGATAAAGCCCTGTTGTTCCTTCGCTGCGTGATATTCGGCGTTTTCCTTGAGATCGCCGTGCTCGCGAGCTTCGGCAATCGCTCGAATGACGGCCGGTCGATCTACGCTTTTCAGCTTCTTGAGTTCTTGCTGCAGCAGCTGGTGGCCCAGCACTGTCATAGGCTCTTTGTTCATGCGACCACCTCATTGTGCAGGTCCTGAAGTCTGTTTACGTCACCATTGTCGAGGTGCTCAATCGCACGACAAGTCGCAACGGCGGCGCCAAGGGTCGTGTAATAAGTCACTCCGCGACGAACCGCTTCGGCTCGAATTGAGAGTGACTCGACAATGGCTTGCTTTCCTTCGGTTGTGTTGACGATGAAATCTATTTCTCCATTCTTGATCATGTCGACCAGGTGTGGCCGCCCTTCCCGAACCTTATTCGCCCGGCGGCATGATATACCCTCACGCGCCAGGCTCTCAGCGGTACCGTGCGTCGCCACAATATCGAATCCCATCTCAGTTAGCAGCTTCGCAAGTTCAACCGCACCCGCCTTGTCCCGATCTCTGACTGAAATCAGCGCGGTTCCCTGGCGAGGAAGTATTACGCCGGAGGCCAGTTGCGCTTTAGCGTACGCCTCGCCGAAGGTTCTGCCGACACCCATGACCTCGCCCGTCGACTTCATTTCGGGGCCGAGAATCGGGTCGCTGCCGGGGAACTTGATAAACGGGAATACGGCTTCTTTGACGGAAAAGTATTCCGGCACGCGTTGGTTAACGAATCCCTGCTTTGACAGCGATTCCCCAACCATGACTTTGGCGGCAATCTTCGCCAGCGGCAGACCAATGGCCTTGGATACAAAGGGTGCCGTGCGAGACGCCCTCGGATTCACTTCCAGCAGATAGACGACGTTGCCCTGGATCGCGAACTGCGTATTCATCAGTCCAACGACGTTGAGGCCCATAGCCAACTTGACCACTTGTTCTTCAAGCTCCGCCTGAATTTCGGCCGACAGGCTGAACGGCGGTAATGAGCAACCTGAGTCGCCCGAATGCACGCCGGCTTGTTCGATATGTTCCATGATGCCGCCGATAAGCACCCGTTCGCCATCACAGATGCAATCAACATCGACTTCCGTCGCGAGATCAAGAAATCGATCAAGTAATACTGGACTGTCATTCGATACGTGAATCGCGGCGTCCATGTACAAGCCGAGATCTTCCTCGTTGTGAACGACCTCCATGGCTCGGCCGCCAAGAACATAGGATGGGCGCACGATCAGTGGAAAGCCGACACCCGATCCTTTTTCGACAGCCTCTTCTTTGTTTCTCGCCGTGCAATTGGGCGGCTGCTTAAGCCCCAGGTCTTCAACCAATTTTTTAAATCGCTCGCGGTCCTCGGCGAGATCGATCGAGTCCGGCGAAGTACCGATGATCGGTGCGCCCGCGGCCTCAAGGTCTCGCGCCAGTTTCAGTGGCGTCTGCCCACCGTATTGCACGATGACGCCTTTCGGCTTTTCCTTTTCGATAATTTCCATGACGTCTTCAAACGTCAGCGACTCGAAATAGAGTCGGTCGGATGTATCGTAATCCGTTGAAACCGTTTCAGGATTGCAGTTGACCATGATGGTCTCGTAACCGGACTCCTTCAGTGCGAGCGCAGCATGAACACAACAGTAATCGAACTCGATACCCTGCCCGATACGATTCGGCCCGCCGCCGAGAATCATGATCTTCGGGTTGTCAGTCGGTTCGGCTTCGCACTCTTCCTCGTAGGTTGAGTACAAGTAGGCGGTTGTCGTTTCAAACTCCGCGCCGCAGGTATCGACGCGCTTGTAGACCGGGCGGACGTTCAGCTCCAGTCGACGTTTACGCACCGCCTTTTCTTTGACATCGAGTATCGTCGCCATGCGCGCATCCGAGAATCCCTTGCGCTTCATCTTCCGCAAAAATTGCTCGCTTAGACCGGGCAAGCCAGCATCACGAATGTCGCTTTCCGCATTAACGAGGTCGGCGATCTGGATGACGAACCAGGGATCGATCCCGGTCAGCTTGGCCACGTCTTCGAATGAATAGCCGTGACGCAGGGCATCAGCAACGTATAACAAGCGATCCGGACCCGGCATTCTGAGCTCATGTCTGAGGTGATCGCGATCAGCATCTGTCGCAATCGGCCCGCAGATCTCATCAAGTCCATTGATGCCCGTCTCAAGACCACGCAGGGCTTTCTGTAACGACTCCTGGAAATTTCGGCCCATCGCCATGACTTCGCCAACCGACTTCATCTGGGTCGTCAGACGATCGTCCGCACCCGGGAACTTTTCAAACGTAAACCGGGGGATCTTTGTAACGACGTAGTCAATGGTCGGCTCGAAGGACGCCGGGGTAGCACCGCCGGTAATCTCATTCTTGAGTTCGTCCAATGTGTAACCGATCGCGAGTTTCGCGGCTATTTTCGCGATTGGAAATCCTGTTGCCTTGGATGCCAGCGCCGATGAACGAGATACACGCGGGTTCATTTCGATAATCAGCACGCGCCCGGTCTTGGGGCAAATGGCGAACTGAACGTTTGACCCACCGGTTTCGACGCCAATCTTTCGCAGAACATCTATCGAGGCATTCCGGAGTCGTTGGTATTCTTTATCCGTGAGAGTTTGGGCCGGCGCGACCGTTATGGAATCGCCCGTGTGAACACCCATGGGATCAAAATTTTCAATCGAACAAACGATGATGCAGTTGTCGTTCCTGTCCCGAACAACTTCCATCTCGAATTCTTTCCAGCCAATCACCGATTCCTCGAGCAATACCTCGGTCGTCGGCGACATTTCAAGGCCGTGCGTCACTATGCGTTCGAACTCTTCCCGGTTGTAAGCGATGCCACCACCGGTTCCGCCCATAGTGAATGACGGCCGAATGATCGTGGGGAACCCGACAATGTTCTGCTTCTCGAGCGCCTCTTCGATCGAATGAGCAATTTCGGCACGCGGACTTTCCAGGCCGATTTCCGACATCGCTTTTCGAAAAAGGTCTCGATCCTCGGCCATATCAATGGCCTCTCTCGACGCTGCGATGAGCTCCACATCGTATTTCTCGAGCACGCCTTCCCGTGCCAGATCGAGCGCGCAGTTCAGTGCCGTTTGTCCACCCATCGTTGGCAGCAAAGCATCAGGACGTTCTTTTGCAATGATTCTCTCAACCGCCTCCCATTGCACCGGTTCGATATAGATCGCATCAGCCGTTTCCGGGTCCGTCATGATGGTCGCTGGATTCGAATTGACCAGGACTACCCGGTAACCCTCTTCGCGGAGCGCCTTGCAGGCTTGCGCACCGGAATAATCGAACTCGCACGCCTGACCAATCACGATCGGTCCGGCGCCGATAATCAGGATGCTGTCTATGTCAGTGCGTTTTGGCATATGGTGGCGTGGCAACTTCGAATATTTAACATTAAGTATCGTTCGTAATACATTGTTTTAAATAACTATTATTACGATGAAAGTATGGCTCTTATGCCGCGTTTCTTTTGCTCGTCCATCGACTGGATAAATCGATCGAAGAGCGGCAGCAGGTCGTGCGGCCCAGGACTCGCTTCGGGATGACCCTGAAAACTGAATGCCGGTTTGTCCGTAAACGCTATTCCCTGCAGCGTTCCGTCGAACAATGAGCGATGCGTGGTCACAACATTGTCCGGCAATGTCGATTCGTCCACGGCAAAGCCATGATTCTGGCTGGTGATCATCACCTGCTCGGAATCGAGGTCCTGAACCGGATGATTCGCTCCGTGATGCCCGAACTTCATCTTTTCCGTCTTCGCCCCGGCAGCCAGAGCCAGCAGCTGATGTCCCAGACAAATGCCGAAGATCGGGATCCCAGCCTCAAGGAAGGACCGAATCGCGCTGATCGCGTAGTCACAAGGTTCAGGATCGCCGGGCCCGTTCGACAGGAATATTCCATCCGGCATAAGGGCCATCGCCTCGTCCGCCGTCGTCTTCGCCGGTACAACCGTCAGGCGACAGTCCATGTCAGACAACAGACGCAGAATATTGCGCTTAACGCCAAAATCGTATGCAACGACATGATACGGCGCGATGCGGCGACTCATGATGCGCGGCTTGCGGCCAAAGGTGGTTCCGTAGCACCACTGATACGGCTCCTTGGTCGTGACGAACTTGGCGAGATCCATCCCGGCGATGCCCGGAAACTTCCTGGCGTGCTTAACGGCCGTTTTAACGGCCTGCTCACCCGTCATAATGCAGCCGGACTGCGCGCCCTTCTCGCGAATGATGCGAGTCAGCTTGCGCGTATCGATGTCAGCAATAGCAACCGTGTTGCCCTGCTTGAGAAAATCCGAAAAAGTCCGCTCAGAACGCCAGCTGCTGGTGACCATGGTGCTATCGCGAATGATGAGTCCGGACGCGTGAATCCTGTCCGACTCCATATCATCGCTGTTGACGCCGGTATTGCCGATATGCGGGTACGTCAGAGTGACGATCTGGCGACAGTAGGACGGATCGGTAAGAATCTCCTGATAACCCGTCATAGCGGTATTGAAGACAACTTCGCCGATAGTCTGACCTTCAGCACCGATCGACGTGCCGTGAAAGACAGTGCCATCCTGTAATGCGAGTATTGCTGGCGTGCTCAAGTACGACCCTCATGAAAACCGGAATCAGACCGATCGAGGACAAGATCATCGCAATATCCGCTTGTTGCAGATGCACAAAAGCGGAAGGACTTGGCCTTCCGCTTGCGATTACGCTGACCGCCCAGCGATCCGGCGTAGTTTACTTAAGGGCGACAGTTCACGCCAGACTCAAATGGGACTTTTTTGGACCTAAATGCTATTCCAGGTCACTAAATAGCACGTCCTGCATCGAATACCGGCCAGGTGGGCGATTAACGACCCACTCGGCGGCGCGCAGTGCGCCGTCAACGAATACCTGACGGGTCGTAACGCTGTGCGCGAATGTCAGTTTCTCGGTCGCCGAGCTCATCGTGACTTCGTGGTCCCCGGGCACTTCGCCACGGCGCTCCGCATCAAATTGCACATCGCCAGTACCGGCGGTGCCGCGGGCCGCCGCGATAGCCTCGCCCAATTTCAAGGCGGTACCGGACGGTGCATCTTTCTTATGCACGTGGTGCACCTCTGCAACGCGGACCTCAAACTCTGTACCCAGCGATGCGGCGGCTTCTCGAACCGATCGCTCGAGGACCGCGATACCCAGGCTCATGTTGCGGTCATAAACCACCGGGACCACGTCACAGGCGTTTCGGAGAAGGGTTTCCTGCGGCTCGTCGAGTCCGCTAACGCCGCAAACCAGTGGCGTCGAATGGCGCGCAGCTGCCTCAATGACGATTTGGGTTCCGGCGGGCAGGCTGAAGTCGATAACGACGTCAGCCAGGGCGATCAGAGGGTCGATATCCTGGCCGCGCTGCCAGACGCCAAGCAAATCAAGATCAGGGTGTCGATTTACGGAATCAGCGAGCGCCTGGCCCATGCGACCGGCACCGGCGATAAGCACTGAAATAGAATTTGACGGCATAGCGCGCCCTCGGTCGGAAACGCTAATACTACTAACTTATACGATCGAAAAACCGTTTGACGGTATCGAGCCAGCCATCGGCTCTCGGACTGTGTTTATCACCGTCCGATGACACAGACTTGTCGAACGTCTCAAGCAACTCCTGCTGTTCCGAGGTCAGGTTGATAGGCGTCTCCACAGCGACCTGAGCAAACAAATCGCCCTGCCGCGGATCTCGAACGGTCGTTACACCCTTGCCGCGCAAGCGAAAGGTCTTACCGGACTGCGTGCCTGCCGGGACTTTCAGCGAAACGTGTCCATCCAGTGTTGGCAACTCAACCTCGCCGCCCAATGTGGCCGTCGCAAAACTGATCGGCACCTCACAGGCCAGGTTCGCGCCATCGCGCTCAAATATTTTGTGCTTGCTGACCCGCAACTCAACATAGAGATCGCCGGCTGGCCCTCCGTTGCGGCCCGCCTCGCCTTCACCTGAAAGCCGGATGCGGTCACCATCATCGACGCCCGCCGGCACCTTCACGGATAAGGTTCGCGTCTTGCGTTTCCGACCACGCCCGTGGCACTCGTTACAAGGGTCACTGATGGTCGTTCCAACCCCTTTACAGGCAGGACAGGTTTGCTGAACGGAGAAGAAACCCTGCTGCATACGCACCTGACCGACGCCGCCGCAGGTCGAGCAGGATTCTGGGGATGTTCCTTTTTTTGCGCCTGACCCGTCACACTTTTCGCACGCGATTTGCGTCGGCACATCGATTTCAACCGTATCACCGGCGACGGCATTCTCGAGATCGAGTTTCAGTTCGTAACCGAGGTCCGCACCCCGAAAAACCTGTGCGCCACCACCACGTCGTCCACCACCGAAGATATCGCCAAATACATCTCCGAAGATATCGCCAACGCCTTCAGCGCCGTGAAATCCGCCCCGACCGCCCGCGCCGCGATTCAGTCCCTCGTGACCGAACTGGTCGTAAGTTGCCTTCTTCTCGGCGTCCTTAAGGACTTCGTAGGCTTCTTTGGCTTCCTTGAATCTCTTCTCGGACTCGCCACCGTTATCCTTGTTGCGATCCGGGTGATGCTTCATGGCGAGACGGCGATAGGACTTCTTGATCTCGTCAGCGGTCGCTGATTTCGAGACGCCCAAAATTTCGTAATAGTCGCGTTTAGCCATGATCTTCTTTTAAGTTTCGGGCGCCATTACGGCGCCCGATATTTACAACATGTGATATCGAAGGGTACTTACTCAGATTTCGACTTGTCGTCTTTGTCGACTTCCTCGAACTCTGCGTCGACAACGTCGTCTGCAGGCGCAGCGTTATCGGCACCTTCCGCTCCCGCTTCAGCCTGCTCGGCATGCATCTTCTGCGCGAGACTACCAGACGCTTCGCCCAGTGCTGCAGTTTTGGCGTCGATGGCGTCTTTGTCATCATTTTCGAGCGCCGTTTTCAAATCGGAAACCGCGTTTTCGATGGCCATACGGTCTTCAGATGATGCCTTCTCGCCCGCTTCTTCGAGCGTTTTTTCCGCCGCATGAATGAGGCCATCGGCCTGATTGCGTGAGTCGACCAGCTCGCGGAACTTACGATCTTCCTCGGCATGGCTCTCAGCATCGGTCACCATCTGGTCGATTTCATCATCCGACAAACCACTGGATGCCTTAATGACAATATTCTGACTCTTGCCAGTAGCCTTGTCTTTCGCTGACACGTTGAGGATACCGTTCGCATCGATATCGAAAGTCACCTCGATCTGCGGCAGCCCACGAGGCGAAGGCGGAATATCGGCCAGATCGAATCGACCCAATGACTTGTTGTCGACTCCACGCTCGCGTTCACCCTGCAGCACGTGAATAGTCACGGCTGTCTGGTTATCGTCGGCCGTCGAGAAAACCTGCTCTGCATTGGCAGGAATCGTCGTGTTCTTCTCGATCAACTTCGTCATTACGCCGCCGAGTGTCTCGATACCCAGAGACAACGGAGTTACATCGAGCAGCAGTACGTCTTTGACATCACCTGCCAAAACGCCGCCCTGGATCGCCGCACCCAGCGCAACTGCCTCGTCAGGATTTACGTCCCGGCGCGGTTCCTTGCCGAAGAAGTTCTGCACCTCTTCCTGAACCTTGGGCATACGAATCTGACCACCAACAAGAATGACATCATCGATCTCATTAACTTTAAGGCCGGCATCTTTCAATGCGATCTTGCAGGGCTCGATCGTGCGGGCAATCAGTTCCTCAACCAGCGACTCGAGTTTAGCCCGGGTCAATTTGATAGTGAGGTGCTTCGGCCCGTTCGCATCAGCGGTGATGTACGGCAGATTTACTTCTGTTTGCTGCTGCGTGCTTAGCTCAATCTTGGCTTTCTCGGACGCTTCTTTCAAACGCTGCATTGCCAGCGGGTCCGCGGTGATATCGACACCGCTCTCGCGCTGGAATTCTGCGCTCAAGTATTCAATGACGCGCATGTCGAAGTCTTCGCCGCCGAGGAACGTATCGCCGTTCGTGGCCAGAACTTCAAACTGATGCTCGCCGTCGACTTCGGCAATCTCGATGATCGACACATCGAACGTACCACCGCCCAGATCAAACACCGCAATCTTTGCATCGCCGCGTTTCTTATCCATGCCATACGCAAGTGCTGCTGCGGTCGGCTCGTTGATAATGCGTTTGACGTCAAGACCCGCAATCCTGCCGGCATCTTTCGTAGCCTGACGCTGTGAATCATTGAAATAGGCGGGAACCGTTACGACTGCCTCGGTGACCGTTTCGCCAAGATAATCTTCGGCGGTCTTTTTCATTTTCATCAATACGCGGGCGGAAATCTCGGGCGGCGCCATTTTCTTGCCTTGCGCCTCAACCCATGCGTCACCGTTGTCGGCTTTCACAATGTTGTAAGACACCATGTTGATGTCGCGCTGCACAACATCGTCGTCGAACTTACGTCCGATCAAACGTTTGACGGCAAACAATGTGTTGGTTGGATTGGTGACCGCCTGGCGCTTGGCAGACTGACCTACCAGCACCTGATCATCCTTGCTGAATGCAACGATTGACGGCGTCGTACGATCACCCTCGCTGTTCTCGATAACCTTGGGGACACCGCCCTCCATGACTGCAACGCAGGAGTTCGTGGTACCAAGGTCGATACCAATAACTTTACCCATGTCTCTTGTACTCCATAAAATGTGTAATTAACTTGGCTGTCTAGGTGGGGCCGCGTTCCTACCTTTCAAGCAATTCCAGCCACAATCCTGCCAAATGGCGTCTATTCCGCTGCGACGATGACCATCGCCGGACGCAACAATCTGCCGTTCAGCGAATAGCCCTTTTGCACTACGGTCACAACCGAACCTGACTCAACGTCATCCGACGGCTGCATACTAATCGCTTCGTGAAACTCGGGATCAAAGGGTTCACCGACAGGATCCAGCTCTTCGATGCCGAACTGCTGCATCGTGACGCCAAGAATTTTCAGCGTCGCTTCGCTACCCTGAATCAAGCTCTCAACGCTGGCGTTGTCGGCCGCCGCGAGTCCCATTTCGAGGCTATCTCGCACCGCAAGTAGCTCGCGACTGAATCGCTCCAAAGCGAAGCGATGCGCATTCTCGACGTCTCGTGCCGCGCGTTTGCGAACATTTTCGAGCTCAGCTGCGGTGCGCAAATAGAGATCCCGGTTCTCGCCGGCCTTTGCCAGGGCCTGCTCAAGCTCTGAGAGCTCTTCGACAGTCTCATCCACATCGTCAGGTTGCTCAGCCGCCACTTCAGCCTCTGGCACGTCATTGATTGCCTCATCCGGGCGTTCCGCATTCATTGATTCAAAGCTCCAATACAAAAGGCATCGGCGCACTTGGGCGACCGATGCACAAAAGACGTTGGCAGTTTGGGGGTGGAGCGAAAAATATCAAGAGCAAAATCAAAATTATTGCTCTGAATCGGCCTCGCTTAGCTGTTATGGCTGAGCGCAGACTCCAGCAGGCGCGCTGTAACGTCCACAATGGGCACTACGCGGTCGTAGGCCATACGCGTCGGGCCAATGACGCCGAGAACACCAATCGTGTCGTCATCGACGTGATACGGCGCTGTGATGACACTGCATCCGTCAAAAATCCGGTAGCCGGATTCCTCGCCGATAAAAATCTGTACGCCCTTGGCGTTAATACTCTGATCGAGCAGATTCAGGATCACGCGCTTGCGCGAAAATGCATCAAACAGACCGCGCAAGGTCTCTACGTCCGAGAGTTCAGCAAAATCCATCAGATTGGTTTCGCCAGCCACGACATATTCGTTGTTCGGGTCGGACGCACCATCCATTGCGGACTGCGCCACTGAGATAATCGCGTGCATCGTCTGATTCATTGAATCGCGCGTCGAATCCAGGTCCTCGATCAACTTGCTGCGCACCTCCTCCAGATTAACACCCGCATAGTGCTGATTAATGAAGTTCTGCGCCTGTTGCAGCTCTGAGGCGGAAAAGTCCCGATCTGTGTGCAAAATGCGATTCTGAACTTCGCGATCATTGACGACCAGAATCACCAGAACCCGATTCTCTGTAAGAGGAAGAAACTCGATTTGGCGCAAAGTGACCTGTGGGGCGCGCGGAACTGTCACAACGCCAGCCATGCTTGTGAACTCCGACAACATGCTCGAAACAGCACCGACCAGACCGTCGGGATTGTCGGACTCAACCTGGATCTGAGCCTGAATCTTGCGAATATCCCCATCCCCAGGCTGTCGATAGCGCACCAGCGTATCGACAAACATCCGGTAACCCTTAGAGGTCGGAATGCGCCCAGCAGACGTATGCGGCGCCGATACCAGACCCATTTCCTCCAGATCCGACATCACATTGCGAATAGTGGCCGGACTCAAGTCGAGCCCCGCGTCTTTGGACAGCGTGCGCGATCCTACGGGCTGCCCATCGCGAATATAACGCTGGATCAACACGCGCAGCAGTTGCTGGCCGCGATCATTGGGTACTGGTTTGGTTGTTTCAGCTGACATTCTTGTCGAAAAGCTAGCAACGGCTTGGCGGTGGGTCAAGGGTTTGCCACAATCACCTGATGACTAATCAATTCAAGAACATTGTTATCGTCGGTCGGCAAGAAGACTCGCGGGTCAAAGAACCGCTGAAGCTCCTGAAACAGCACTTGAGCAAAGTGGGTGCAAAACTGCTGTCTGCCGATTCGATGGATACCGCCGATCTCGCAATCGCAATTGGCGGCGACGGGACGATGCTGTATGCAAGCCGCCTGACACGTGAAACCAGCACGCCCATATTGGGCATTAACCGGGGGCGTCTCGGATTTCTTGCCGACGTAACGCCCGATGAAATGATCACGAGTGTCGATCACGTTCTCAATGGCAATTACACAAAGGATTCGCGATTAATGCTGGAAGCGCGCCTGCAGCGTTCCGATGCCGATGCCGATGACAAGGTCGCCTACGCGCTCAATGATGTTGTGCTGCAGCGGCGCGAGACTGGCCGCATGGTCGACTTCGAAACGCGCATTGGTGGGCTGTACGTCAACACCCATTCCGGGGATGGCCTGATTGTTTCAACGCCCACCGGATCAACAGCCTATGCACTGAGTTGTGGCGGCCCGATTATCCAACCTCAGCTCGACGCCGTTGCCATCATTCCAATTTGTCCACACACATTGACGGACCGCCCGATCGTCATACCGGCAAATCAGGCTATCGAGGTTTCTTTGCTTGAACGCGATGACACGAAAGCGGAAATCACTGTCGACGGCTTCTCCATGGGGAACTTTAACCCTGACGACAAATTGCTTATTTCGGCCGCCAATATGCGGGTTACACTCCTGCATCCGCCCGGTTATGATTTTTACGGAATACTGCGGTCCAAACTGTTTTGGGGCCGAGACAGCCGCAAACGTGACAAATAGAATTTTGGACACCTGAAATGTTGATGAATCTGCAAGTCCGCGACTTCGCCATTGTCGAGAAGATCGACATTGAGTTCGAGCCTGGGATGACTGTGCTGACCGGCGAAACGGGCGCGGGAAAATCGATTCTGGTCGATGCACTCGGCCTGGTCCTGGGTGAACGCGGTAGCGCTCAACTCGTCCGCGACGGTGCAAAACGCGCGGAATTTGCGGCCGAGTTTGACGTCTCCGGGCTGCAACCCGTCACCGCCTGGCTCGATGAGCAGGCTTTGGATCAGGAGGGTGAATGTCTGTTGCGGCGAGTCATCAATGCGGACGGCCGATCGCGCGCGTTTATCAACGGCAACGCCGTTCCCCTTTCACAACTGAAGAACCTGGGCGAACATTTGTTGGATATTCATGGACAGCACTTCCATCAATCGCTCGGACGGCGTCCCGTTCAACGCGACTTACTCGATCACTTCGGCGGGCTTCTTGAGCAGCGCGCCGACACGGCGACCCGTTTCTCCGAATGGATTTCGGTCGCCGACCGCCTGAAGACCTTGCTCGATGCCGACGCGGATAGAGCTTCGCGCCTCGATCTTCTGACTTTTCAGCTGCAGGAAATGGACTCGCTCGCGGTTGTCGACGGCGAGCCCGGTGAACTGCACCTGGAACGACAAAAACTGCAGAACAGCGGACGTCTCGCTGACGGCGTTTCCACAGCGCTGGACGCACTGATGGACGGCGATTTAAGCAACGCCAACAGTCTGATTGCGGAGGCCACGCGTGCGCTGGAATCACTGACCGAATTTGACGCGTCGTTGGCACCGCTCGCCGAAATGCTTAACTCCGCCAGCATCCAGGTATCTGAAGCGGCCGAATCACTCCGTCGGTATGGCGACTCCATTGATATGGACCCGCGCCGTAGAGATTGGGTCGAGGAACGACTTGACGCGTTGCAGGCCGTCGCTCGTAAACACCGGATTTCGCTGGACGAATTACCTGCCCTGCAAACTCGACTTCGGAACGAGCACGACGAGCTGACAAACTCAGCCGAACGGGGACGAGAGCTGGAGCTACAAGTGGCTTCATTGAAAAAGGCCTTTCTCGCAAATGCCGAAGCCCTTTCGAAGGCCCGAGCGAAGGCGGCGAAGGCGTTTTCATCCGCGGTTACGGATGCTATGTCCGGACTCGGGATGCCGGGCGGCACCTTTGCGGTCGCCCTCTCCCGGCGAGATCTGGAATCAGCGCGCCCATGGGGAATTGACGACGTGGAATTCCTGATCAGCGCGAATCCCGGCCAAAAACCTCAGCCACTGTCAAAAATAGCCTCGGGCGGCGAGCTCTCACGCATGAGCCTCTCAATTCAGGTCATCGCAAGTGACGGCAGCGCTATTCCGACGATGGTGTTCGATGAAGTGGACAGCGGAGTCGGTGGCGGCGTCGCCGAAATGGTGGGACGTCGGCTTCAGGAAATCGGCGGAAACCGCCAGGTCTTGTGTGTCACTCACCTGCCACAGGTGGCAAGCCTCGCCGATCATCACCTGAGAATCAGCAAAGTCACAGACGGCAAATCAACGCGAACCGGACTTCAGGTACTGGGCAAAAGCGAGCGCATCGAGGAATTGGCGAGAATGCTGGGCGGCGTTGAGATTACCCGGAAGACGCTCGATCACGCAGAAGAGATGCTCGCAGGCGCCCGGCAGAAGCGCGCCTGATGGGCACGCCAGAAACGCGCCTGCTTAATCGTCCGCGTCGCTTTTCCTGGACTTAACGTAAAGCACCAGACTGTGATCCAGGAGCTCAAAACCGTGTTTTTCCGCGATTTCGCGCTGAATCCGCTCGATCTCCGGACTGATGAACTCGACCACCTCGCCAGATTCAACCACCACCATGTGGTCATGATGTTCACCATCATCCAGCTCGAAAATTGAGTGGCCACCCTCGAAATTGTGGCGCGTTACCAGACCCGCTGACTCAAACTGGGTCAACACCCGATATACCGTTGCGAGACCTATATCCTCGCCTTCCTGCAGCAAATGTTTATAGATATCCTCAGCACTCATATGGCGCAGTTTGGCGTCCTCGAGAATCTCGAGAATCTTAAGTCGCGGTAACGTTACTTTGAGACCGGCTTGGCGAAGGTCGTTTCTTTGCTGCATGGATGCTTACTCACAGGTATGATGCGCGCCTATTATGACAATGTGGTTGAACATTTTCAGCCTGTAACGTTCAAATGAATATAACTATGCGTAAAACGATTCTGCTTTTCCTGACGTTCTTCTGCCTCGCGGCCGCGAGCGGTTGCGTCTATCGCGCCAATATCTCGCAAGGAAACCTGATAAAGCAGGAAGATCTGGATCAGCTCGAAATCGGCATGACCATCAATCAGGTCCGCTTTCTCATCGGCACGCCAATGATTCAAGATCCTTTTTCGCATAGTCGCTGGGACTACGTTTATTACATTGCGATTGGCCGTAAAGATGCCATCCAGAAGCGCTGGGTGTCCGTGTATTTTGAGGACGAGAAAGTCAGCGAAATACAGATGGATCAGGAATTGGCACCCGGCCTCTAGTTGGTTTCAGTCTTTCCCATCGTTCGCCCAACCAACGCCAACTTCCGACGCGCTTCCCGAGGATCGAGTTCGAGTGGCCGGTAGAGTTCGACTCTGTCGCCTTTCCTGACGACATGGTCTTCGTCTACGACCCGCCCCCAAATACCGATTGTCAGGTCATCGCGATTTTGCTCCGGATATAAGTCCAGCACACTGCTCATCCCAATAACGTCTGCAACCGTAGCACCAGGGGCCGCGACAATCGTCTCTAGCGATTGCTTTTCGCTCGTCGCAAAAACCACCTCTATTTCGAAGTCAGACACAGATCAATCTACCGGTAAATTTCATGAGCACGTTGCGTAAAAGAGTCGATTAGCGAGTTGCAGGTGTCTTCGAAGTAGCGTCCAAATATCGAGTCGGTCAGGCGATTTTCGAATTCAAATTCGAGTTCGAGGGAAACCTTGCTGCCATCACTGCCGAGTTGCTCGAAGCGCCAGCCGCCGGATAGATGACGAAACGGCCCGCCAACCAACGCGATGCCCATCGCGATGCCTGGCTGCAGTGAATTCCGGGTCCGGAACGTTTTGCTGATCCCGCCGCGCTGCAATTGAATGGATGCCTCGACGAATTCCGAATCCTTGCTGTGCAGTGTTGTGCTCGTACACCACGGCAGAAAATCCGGGTACGCCACCACATCTTCAACCAAAGCGAACATTTGGAGGGCCGAGTACGGAATTAATGCGCTGCGGTTGACCTTGCGCACGAGAGTCCCGTCAAGTCACGGCGTTGATCAACACGAACAGGATTCCGATCGGTGCGATGAATCTCGCCAGAATGCGCCACGCCTTGTACCAACTTCCCGAGCTTCCCAACTCGTCGGACGTCGAATTGCGGCACATGACCCAGCCCGCGAAAATCGTTATCGACAGACCGCCCAGCGGCAGCATGATATTGCTTGTCAGGTAGTCGATATTGTCGAAGATTGTTCCCGCGAGGAACGTCGTCTCGGACAGGGTATTGAAGGACAGAACCGAGCCCATGCCGATCAACCAGATCGCCCCACCGATTATAATCGTCGCCTGTGCTCGCGACCGGGCATGATGCTCGACCATCCAGGCTACGGCCGGCTCCATAAGACCTATTGCGGACGTCCAGGCAGCAAAAGCGAGGAGAACGAAAAATATCGTTGAGAAGAAAACACCGCCCGCCATTTGACCGAATGCCAACGGCAATGTCTGGAACACCAATCCAGGCCCGTCGGCAGGATCAAGCCCATTCGCGAACACCAGCGGAAAAATTGCGAGGCCTGCCAGAATAGCTATCCCGGTGTCAGCCATAACAACCGCCGCCGATGCGCCAGTGATTGAGGTTTCTTCCGGGAGGTAAGCGCCGTAAGCCATGATCGCGCCCATGCCGATACTTAGTGTGAAAAACGCCTGACCGAGCGCTGCGAGGACGCTGTTCCAGGTTAGCGGACACTCGGGTTTGAGCGCCAGGCAAGAGTCCGGAACACTGAACATGAATGCTACGCCCTCACCAAAATATCCCGAATTAATGGAGTATCCCAGCAGGACCAACATTAGAAGCAGCAGCGCCGGAACCATGAACCGAACGGCTTGCTCGAGGCCTCGTTCAACGCCGCGCGCGACGACGAAAACACCCAGTGCCATAAATATCGTGTGAAAAAGCGTGACTGTTTTCCAGTCACCAACAAACGCCCCGAACTCCGCGTTTACCGCCTCAGGCGAGGCGCCGACGAATACGCCAGATGCGCTCTTGATGACATACCCTAACGTCCAGCCGGCGATCACGCTGTAGTACGAGAGAATCAAAACACCGGCGACTACCCCCATAACGCCAACCCAGCGCCAACTTCGCGTACCGGCTTCTTCGCTGCCCAGCAATTCCATCGTCGCAATCGGGTTGCGGCGGCCACGCCGGCCGATCAGAATCTCCGACATCATCACCGGCATGCCGATAACAACGACGCACACGAGATAAACAAACACAAAGGCTCCACCGCCGTTTTGCCCGGCAATGTAGGGAAACTTCCAGATATTTCCGAGCCCGACGGCCGATCCTGTGACGGCGAGAATGAACGCCATGCGTGAGGACCAGTGTCCGTGAAGTGAGGTGCGCTTTTCGCCGCCCGCCTGATTACTTAGCATTGTTATTATCTCTAATCGGCATTGATTCTCAGGATTCTTATACAAATCCGGGTGCCTGACAACGCTTACACCCTATAATCCGGTTTTATCCGCTCGGGCCCATTGGCGCGTTGAACGAAATTTATGAGCAATAAGAAAGCAAAGAAACCCTCCGGGAATGTGATCGCGGTCAATAGAAAGGCCCGCCATGACTACTTTATAGAGGATACTTTTGAGGCGGGCCTGTCACTTGAGGGATGGGAGGTCAAAAGTCTGCGCGAGGGCCGCGCACAGATCACAGAGGCTTATGTCAACCTTCACAGAGGTGAGGCCTATCTGGTTGGCGCCCACTTTTCCCCGCTGAATACCGCATCCACTCACATCAAGCCGGACCCCACTCGGTCTCGGAAATTACTGCTGCACCGAATCGAACTCGATCGATTGACGGGTGCCGTTGAACGTAAGGGCTACGCGCTCATTCCCTTGAACCTGCACTGGCACAAGGGCCGCGCGAAACTCGATATCGGCCTGGGTAAGGGCAAGAAACAACACGACAAACGGGCCGATAAGAAAGACCAGGATTGGCAAAGACAAAGAGCACGAATTCTCAAGAAATAGAGAAATGGCCTTGTTTTTGGCGATTGCACCCCTACACTAGTGCAACACGGGGGTGACATGGCTTCGACGTGGGTCGCGAAACTCCGAGTGCATGCCGAGGGACAGAGTACCTCGTAAATCCAACTGTAAAACTTATAGTTGCCAACGAAGACAACTACGCACTAGCTGCTTAAAAACCAGTTTAGTGCC
>CAZMRZ010000020.1:0-2469 GCA_964568835.1 uncultured Woeseiaceae bacterium
GTCCACAAATCCCAAGTAATGTGTGGCCGTTTCCGCCGGATGTTCCAGCATGGGCAAGTGACCGGTGTCTTTCATGATGACCACTTCTGTCTGCGGCAACAGTGGTCGCATCACGTTGACTGAACTTACGTCCACAATACGATCGTATTCACCCCAGAGAATCAGCACCGGGGCTTCGATATCCGTCAGAATGGGCTCCAGGTTCGAGGAACTGTCACTTTTTAAGGACTCAAAAACAGACTGGTTGAACTCGGCGTGATCCAAAGCCTGTTGTGCCAACACCGCTTTTACAGGCCAAGGAATAAAGGGCTGCTTGTAGGACGCAAATGCAAGCAGCCCGTCAAAGTCTTCCAATGACTCGACGACCAGTGGATTGTCCCCTTTTGCCAATGCGCGCTGCATGTCATTCTCGTCGGGCGCATCGACGCCAGCATTATTGAACAGGGCCATTGAAAGCACTTGCTCGGGATGCTTGTAGGTGTACAGGGCCGCCAGATGCCCGCCCATGGAGTGCCCTACGATGTGGAACTGCTCAAGGCCGAGCGCCTGTACGAAACCGTTCAACCGGCTACGCTGTGGTGGCAGCGAGTAGTCCCAGCCCGGGTGTCGTGTGGACTCACCAAAGCCAGGCAAGTCAGGCGCAATCACCCGATAACTACCCGTTAAAGATCTCGAGAATCGTGTCCAGTTGTCCTTGTCGCCACCAAAACCGTGAAGAAGCAACACCACTTCAGCATCTTGCGGGCCGCCTTCCAGGTAGTGCCAGGTCTCATCGCCAATGACAACGGTCTTGTATCCCAGGCCACTCACACAGCGTTCTGCACTTATACCCAGCTTTGCAGATTGTTCCGGGAACAAAGCCATCAGACCTGCCAGGCCGGCAATAAGTATCATCAGATACGTCAATAATTTTTTCATTCCAGTCCTGCAGCCATTTAAAAATTAGCGAGAGCCTGTTGCTAGAGATAGGAAATCCGCGACGCTCAAACTACGCTAATTAAATTGGCTATGTAAACGTCCACTTGATATCGCAGTCAAAAGCAGCCGCTTACTACTTTCGCGAATGCAATCTCTGCTCTCGCGTCAGCTCACGTGGGTGTCGGGCCTTTCGAAAACTATCCAGCTGATGGGCAATAGCGAGCATCGGATGACGGAGCAGCATTCGGGGTCCAGCAAATCGCATGATCTTGGCGGCCTGTGCTCTTCGGGCAGGCTTGTAACAGTGAACAGGGCAGTTGGCGCAGGTCGGCTTGTCTTCCCCGTACGGACACTTTTGCAGTCGCACTTCAGCATAGTCCTGAAACTCCTGGCACGCGCCGCATAGACCGTCGCTCGGACTTTCATGGTGAGCGGAGCAATACAGACCGATCATCTTGCTCATGGTTAGTCGTTCGCGGGCAAGGCGTTTCTTCTCTCTGTGCATTCTTTCCTCTATCAGCCTGGTCTGGACGCCGAAGCGGCATGCCATTCGATTCAACATCAGGTCATGCTGTCCGTCTATACGTAGAGGCATCAGGCGTTCGGCCAAAATGCTTCGCCGAGAAACTCCCGTTCCTGTAAGAAAACCTCGTCGTTAGTTGATCTCGTCAATGGCGACAGCCGTTTCTCGTCAGGATATGCTCGGCCGATGACTAAGCCCGCTAACTGCATTGCCGCTGATCCGCCGAGCATTGCAATCGATGTCGTAGCGGACGCCGTAGCCGAGCAATTCGGACTATTCGGCGACTACGTGCAATTGGTTAGCGAGCGAGATCAGAATTTTCGTCTGACAACGGCCAACGACAAACGCTATGTCGTAAAAATAACCAGTCTCGCGCAGGACCTTGTTGTTACCGACTTTCAAATCGCCGCACTACTTCATCTGGAGGAATACGGCGTTGGCGGCGTACCCAGGATTGTTCGCACCTTGGCAGGAGATGATCGTGGCATGGTGCAGACAGATGAAGCGCCGGGCGTTTGTCTGCGCGTAGTGACGTGGATCGATGGCCAGTTGCTTGACGACAGCGAACTTACACCGCACATCGCGACGCAGTTCGGCCATCGCCTCGCCGCACTGGATATTGCGTTTCAGAACTTCTCGCATCCGGGTGACTCACAGGAGTTGCTCTGGGATACGCAGCACGCCGATGAACTTCGAGGTCTGCTCGTTCATGTTGACGACGCAAACATTCGCTCGCGTCTTGAGGCCGTATTCGACGACTTCGACAATAGAGTTAAGCCGGCACTGGCATCCCTGCCTTCACAAGTCATTCATAACGACGCACACGGAGAGAACGTTCTTCTTGGAGAGACCGGAGAGGTGACGGGCATTATCGATTTCGGTGACATGCTCAGGGCGCCGCGCATTATTGACGTTTCAACGGCCGCTGCTTATTTGCGAGAAGATGCCAGCGACCCGATGCGAATCATTGCTTCATTCGTGGCGGGCTACCAGGACAGCAATCCTCTTCTTGCGGCAGAGCTCGAGCT